>JBGSKZ010000028.1:0-14148 GCA_041741035.1 Treponematales bacterium | reverse complement strand
GCGCGAGCATTTCCGCGAAAGGCCCTATGCCCGCATCGGCCATGCCGCCCGTGGTCTTTTCCGGCTTGGCCCCGCGGAGGAAGCGGGCGAGCGCCCGCGTTTCGATAGGATCGTTCGGAAGGAAGCCCGCCGCGGACAAATTCGCGACAATATTGCGCGCTATGAGCGCCGCGTCGAATTCGGCGCTGAGAGTCGGGGACTCGCCGGCGGGCGGCGAGTCGCTAAGGCGGAAGCCGCGCGCGCACCTGGCTATCGCTACTCCCAGATGTATGATGAGCCCCAGGTAATCGCGGAGCGCCAACGAAGGCAGGCCGCTCTTCGCGAGGGCTGAAAGCGAGCGCTCCGCTTCTTGGAAGGGTTTGATGGGGAAGAGCCGCTCCACGATGGCCGAGGGGCCGTCGAGGCCGGACGGCTCGGCGGCATTCCACCCTTCCTTCCGCAAGAGCGAAGCGCGGGCAAAGGCGGAAGCTCTCTCGCGCCGCAGGAGGTCCAATAGGCCCGCCTCGCCGTAATGTTCCATGATCATGGAGCACTCGGCCTGCCTACGGCCTTCCTCGGCGCCCTCGAGCAACACGCCGAGGCCTTTTCGCGATATGAGCGAGAGGCTGTAGAGGCCGAACCAGGGCCGCAGCAGCTCCAGGTCGCGCTTCACCGCGGCGATCGGCGCTTTCAGTTCGTAGCAGAGCGCGAAGGTCTTGAGTGCGTCGGGCGCGTCGAGCAGCATAAGCGCGAGCGCGCGCCTCCTGTCCTCGGGATCCATATCGCTCGAAACGCCCCGTGCCATATCGGCGCGGCAGGCCTCGATGCCTTCCGGCGACCCGGCTAGGCTCAGCCCGCGGCCCGAGCGGCCGGATAGCGAAAGCCCATACCGTTCCCGCAGGGGGGCCGCGATACGGGCCAATTCCCGATGTACCGTCCGCGCGCTCACGCCAAGCTCGGAACCGATGGACCCGAGCATGGTTTCGCCCCCGCCGCGGAGCAGGATGGCGAGAATCGAGCATTGCCGGCCTGTCAAGTCCATCGATCCTCCCTTCTCCGGGCGAAGGCCTCCGCTGCCGCCCCGAGCACCGGCGCTGCTGGAGCGCCGGGCCGGAACGGTACCGCGGAAGCGTACCGTAAGCTGAATACTATCAGGCGCCGAGCCGTTCGACGAGCGCGTCGTACTCGGGACTCTTTAGGAAATCCGTTATCGATATATGGCTGGCTTGCGGGGCATTCTGCCGAGCTCGATCGGTAAGCGTCTCATGGGTGATGACGATATCGGCGTCATGGGGTATCTCCCCGATAGAAGAATTGGACACCGCGATATTAAGGCCGGCCTTCTGTATCTTCGTGCGGAGTATGGAAGCGCCCATGGCGCTAGAGCCCATGCCCGCGTCGCAAGCAAAGACGATCTTCCGGACCGCGCCCCGGGCGGCGACGTCGACCTTGAGCTTGGAACCCTTGAGGCCGGCGGTCATCTCAGCGGCCTTGGCCAGGCCGTCGGCGTCGACGTTCTGCTTGCCCACCTTCAGAAGGAGATAGGATACCGCGAAGGAGACGACTGTGGACAGAGTGACGCCCGTGAGCATGGGGAACAATCCGCCCTTTGGCGTCATGGCGAGGTATGCGAAGATGGATCCGGGAGAAGGGGTCGCCACGAGGCCGGCGCCAAGGGCCACGAAAGTGAAGGTGCCCGTCATGCCGCCGGCGATAGCCGCCAGGATCAGCTTGGGGTTCATCAATATATAGGGGAAATATATCTCGTGGATACCGCCGAGGAAGTGGATTATGATGGCGCTCGGAGCGGATTGCTTGGCCATGCCCTTGCCGATGAGGCTGTAGGCTAGGAGTATGCCCAGGCCGGGGCCGGGGTTGGACTCAAGCATGAATATGACCGACTTGCCCACGCCGGTGGCCTGCTGTATGCCTATCGGCCCGAGCACGCCGTGATTGATGGCGTTGTTCAGGAAGAGCACCTTGCCCGGTTCGATGAAGAGATTGGCCAGGGGCAACAGCCTCCAGGACACGATCGCCTGCACGCCGGCCGCGAGCACGTTCGAAACGGCCATGACCGCCGGGGCGACCACGAGATAGGCAAGGAGAGCGAATGCCGTGCCCAGGATGCCCATGGAAAAATTTGCCACGAGCATCTCGAAGCCTGCGGGGAGCTTGCCTTCGTAGAGCGCGTCGAATTTCTTAAGCCCGTATGCGGCCACGGGTCCCACCAGCATGGCGCCTAGGAACATGGGAATGCTCGAGCCCACGATAATGCCGATTACCGCGATGGTAGCGATGATCCCGCCGCGGGTCTCGTATACCATCTTGCCGCCGGTGTAGGCTATCAAAAGGGGCAAGAGATAGCTGATCATTGGCCCGACGAGCTTGGCGAAGCTTTCGTTCGGCAGCCAGCCCGTGGGTATGAAGAGCAGGGTAATGAAGCCCCAGGCGATAAAGGCGCCCATATTCGGCAGCACCATCCCGCTTAAGAAACGCCCCGAGCGCTGCAGACCTACCCGAGCGCTTCCGGCCTTGGCTATAGTCGTATCATTCATGTAGAAGTCCTCCATGGCCGGATTATAGGGCCGTTTAACCTATCGGTGTCCCCAATGAAAAGCCACCGACGTCAACAGGAAAACGACAAATATGATTTGTCGCGCTTTCTTTGACATACCCGCGCTTAGTCGCGTGCCGATGCGAAATTTTAAGACGCGGGAAAGCCGGCTATGCGCTTGAACCCGGCATGACGCCATGCCCGAAGGAAGGCGCTTTGGACCTGTCCCTAATCCGCGCCTTGGCATCCTGGAGCGCTTTTACCCCCGTTGGCGCGAGAAGGCGCGAGAAAAGTTGGGCAACGGGCAATTAAGGCATTATACTAACTCTATGAAACAGAAAAGGCTTCTAATCGCGCTTATTGCCGGCCTTATGGCCTCAGCGACTGTCGGCAACGCTTTCGCCCAAGGTCAATTCCGCACCATAGGTTCTATAGCTTTCAGCTACTATAGCGACCAACGCTATGGGCTTGACTGGGAAGAGGTATTCATCGCCCCCCTTCCGGCGGGTTACTATCTCGTGGCCGCCGCCACGGGCGTGAATACCAGCTTTTCGGATCAGACCGGCGGCCGGCTGGGCTTGGCCTTTGATTTGCCAGGGGCATATTACGGCGAGGGATCCTATGCCCTGGAGTATGACTGGCGCCAAAGCTCTTTCCTTCATGTCGCGTACCTGGCGGCCAGCTACGAGTCCGCGCCGGCCCTGGCCAGCTTGAGCTTCACGGGAGAATTCACCGAAACGAGCGCGGGCGGGATACTATCGCCGGCCTTGCGCTATACCTTGATTCCGGAGCTCTCCCTCAGCACCACGCTCTTCGTGGCCTTTCATCGCTACGATCCGGACGAACGATACTTTAATTTCGCTATCCTCGGCAGCGGCGAGTACGCCTTGGCCCCCGGCATACTCCTATCCCTGGGCGGCACCTTCAGTACGGTATACGAACCGACGAACCAGCATGAAAAGTGGTCGATACTGGGCGGCGTGAACGTCAAGCCCTCGTCCTTGATATCCCTAAAGTCGCAGCTGGAATACGCCAACGCCATGAGGGCCGAAGTTAATCCCCATGAAATACTGTCCATACGGCTCGTCGTCGACGTAAAATTCCGCGCGAGGGAGTAGCCGCGCGGCGATCCATTACTCTTTTATAGCCCGTATTGGCCCGGCGTATAGTATACTATGGCCAACGGAGCCGCCCCACGGCTTGCCTCCGGCTATCAAAAGGGAGGAACCATGGCTTGCCGCACCATAAACGGCGTACTCGTCATCACGCCCGAAATCAATCATCTGGACACGCTGAGCGCCAAGGACTTTTCCGAAGAATACGCTCCCCTCGCCGCGGGGTCGGCCCTTATCATCCTGGATTTGAGCCGGGTACAGTTTGTCGATAGCACCGGCCTCGGCAGCATTCTGAATATCGTGCGGGATACGCTCGCCCGCGGCTCCAGGATAGCCATATGCGGAGCCCAGCCCTCGGTTAAAGTACTCTTCCGAATGGTTCAGCTTAGCAAGCTGGTATCGATATTCGATACGCTTGAAATGGCTCAAGCCTGGGCGGCGGACTGATGAAGCTGGAATCGTGATGCCGCCGGCCATCATCGCTTCCGCCTTAGCCTGCGCCGCCCTTGCGCTGCTCCTCGCCGTACTGCGCCTCTACGCATTCCGCGGCCCGGCCTTAGCGCTCGACCATCAGGTATTTCAGGGTTTCGCCGGCTCGCTCCCGCTGACCATCATCGTTATCAAAGCCGACCTCAGCGCCATACTCTACGCCAGCCCCGGTTTTTTCGCGATATTCGGCATAAAACCGAATGAAGCCGATTATGCGCGCATAAGGACAGCCGTCCACGAAGATGACCTTGAAGCCCTGGATTCCGCGCTTAAATCCGGCTCCGCTTCCCCTTTCGAGCTGGAGTTCCGCTTAGTCCGCGATGGGGCAAGCAGCTGGATATACATGCGCGGCTTCCCCATAGCGCTGCGCGGGAGCGTCCGGCGCATAGTCCTGTGGGTTGAGGATAGGTCGCGGCGAAAAAGCGATGAACTCAAGCTGGCCCAGGCCCGCGATTACGAAGTGGCCATAGGGGCGCGGATTCAGCAGGCCCTGCTCTTAGGACAAACGGAACGCGACTATGCCGGCTTCGAATTGGCGTCCATGACCCTGCCCTCCCAAAAAATAGACGGCGATTTTATCGACTTTTTCGACGGCGACGAGGAAGCGCTGGATCTCATGCTCGGCGACGTCATGGGCAAAGGCATACCCGCGGCCCTCACCGGCGCGGCCGCCAGGAACGCTTTTATCCGGGCGCGTTTATCGCTCGCCGACAAGACCGACTTATCCGCCCTGCCCATCAAGGACATAGTCGGCGAAGCCGAAAGGCGCATAGCCGACAAGCTTATTGAGCTGAAGACTTTTTTCACGCTGGTGTACGGCCGTATTGAGGGCGGCTCGGGGCTGTTCCGCTTCGTGGACTGCGGCCATACGAGCGTCATTCATTACGAGAAACGCAGCGGCCGCTGCTGGAGGCTAAAAGGGGACAATGCCCCTATGGGCTTTTTGCCAAAGCAGGATTTCATAGAATACGCGGTACCGATAGCCAAAGACGATATCCTATTCTTCTATTCCGACGGCATCACCGAGGCCACGGATTCCGAAGGCGAACAGTTCGGCGAAGACCGACTCATGAAACTGATTCGCTCGAGCGCGGGGCTCGGGGCCGTTGAGCTCCTGGAAAAGATCAAGCTCATCAGCTTTGCCTACGCCGCGGGGGATTTTAAAGACGACATTACCGCCATAAGCGTAAAAATAGCCGCTAACCCTGAATCGGCTACCCATGTATCGCGCAACTTTCCGCAATCGGTCGACTCTCTGCACGCAATAAGGGATTTCTTCGGCCATTGTATAGCCAAGCATCTCGCGGACATAAGCCCGGCAGAAACGCGAGAGGCTCTGCTCCTGGCCACCGGAGAAGCGGCATCGAATATCTTTAAGCACAATGCTCCCAGCCCAGAGCAGAAATGCGCCGCCTCCTTCAGCATGACGAAGGGCTGGGCCGCGTTTACCCTCTATTACCGCGGCGCGGATTATGATTGGCAGGAGAAGGCCCTGCCTAAGGTCGAGCTGTTTCAGACCAGCGGATACGGGCTTTATATCATAGGAGAGGTCATGGATTCGGTGACCGTATCGGCGGGCGAGGACGGCCTTATGCGAATGAGCATGCTGTTTAGCCTTGCCCAGAGGCAGCGATGAAACCGGCAGTACGCGATCTGGGCCACGGCATATTCAGTATCGGCGCCGGGGGGACGGGGCATCCCTTTCCTCGTTTTAGCTATCTCATCGTGGAGGCCGGCCAAGGCGCACTCATTGACCCCGGTCCGCTGGAGGATTTTGAGAGTACGCGGGAGCTGCTGCGTACCGTCCTGCCTCTGGAGCGCGTAGCGCTCATCATCCTTAGCTCCGATACCCCGGACGCGTACTCGAGCTTAGCCCGATGGAAGGGCGCAGGCTTCGCGGGCAGCGTAAGCCTGCACAGGAAGGCTCTGCTGCTGGCCGGAAGCTACCTCGGTACCCAGTCCTTAAACATCATGGCAGGCGATGACGAAAGGGTCGATCTTGGTTCGGGCAGGCGGCTGCGCTTCATCAACGTGCCCGGCTTACCGGGCGCCGGCTCGCTCTTTTGCTTTGACGAGCGTTCAGGAAGCCTGTTTACCGGCATGCTCTTCGGTTCCCTAAGCGGCGACGATGGCGAAAAGGGCGAGGAAATACAGAAGCGATTGCGATCCTACCATGAGCTCATGTTTCCGCGTTTAGGAACCAGGGCCGATATACGCGAACTCTTGGAATCCCTTCGGCCTTCCAGGCTTCTGCCTCGCAGCGGCCCGCCGCTAGATAGCCGCCTGGCCCTGGAGAACGCCTTGTTTTCGGCGGACGATTGCGGCGCCGGCGACATCCTGAGCGATTTGGCTCGTATAAAGACCGAAAACCTCGAGCTGAAAAAATCCATTATTCAAGCCAACGAAGATCAGCTCAAAGACCCCGTAACCGGATTTTATAATGAGCTCTTCTTTGAAGAATACCTTGAATCCCTGCTCATGGCCGGCGAACCGTCGGGATTCCTAGACGACACCTTGGCTTTTATACGCCTGGACGGTATACAGGGCTTAAACCGAAAATTCGGCGCAAAGAGCGGGGACACGGCGCTCAAAGGGCTTGGGCAGCTCCTATTTGAGAATAAGCGATCCAACGCCTTGCTTTTCCGCATGAACGGGCCGCTCTTCGCGTACTACCTGCAGGGCAGCGATAAGGAAACCGCCATCGCCTATGCGCGGGGCGTCAAGGAATACGTGGAAGATTCCGAGGATTTCGTGGATAAGGTCACCGTTTCCGCGGCCATCGTCGGCCTGGGCGAGCTCGGCGACACCCTCCTTGCTTCAGGGAAGCTGTATAGCAGCGTCATGAAGGTCGGCAAGGAGCGTTTGCGGCTCCTGGACAAAATGGGGCCTAATTCTATCTGTTCCGAATCCGCCATCACGCTGCGGCGCAGCAGCGGCACGGTGCTCCTCATAGAAGGCAACGCCTTCGAGGCCGACCTGCTGCGGCGCATACTTGAGCGCCAGGGCTTCGAAACGCACATAGTGACCAAGGGTAGCGAAGCCATAGCGCAGGCGGACCTCCACCGTCCCGATGTAGTCATATCGGAAATATTTATCCCCCAGATGGATGGGTTCCAAATCCGCCAACGCCTGCGCGAGTCTTCAGACCTAAAAAACATTCCATTCATCCTTATGTCCAGGGATAAAAGCGAATCATCCGTACAAAAAGCCCTGAACCTGGGTATCAAACATTTCTACAAGAAGCCTATCCTGGCTATCGAACTGGCCGGCATCATAAGGCTCCTTATCGACGAATCGGCGGAAGAGCGCCATCCATGAGCATAGCGCTGCTCATCTTCGCCTTCTTCCTCTTCGCGAACCTTGCGGCCCTGCTGTTCCTGTTCATCGGCAAGGCAAGGGGACGCGCAGGCTTCAAGCGCGCACAGCTCATCCGGGGAGCGCTCTCCGATGCCGTGCTCCTGGGCGACTTCGCCAGGCTCGAGACGCTCGTAAAGAAGCAGCCCGAGGAGGCTTTGCTGCTTTGGCGCGATATACGGGCCACACTCACCTTCAATGACGATACCATGCGGCCGATCATGGAAATCTTCCAAGCGACCGGCATAGAGCATAGGCTCCTTCGCCTCCTGCGCTCGGCGAGCGCGCTCAAGCGCTACCGCGCCGCGTTGGTCCTGCGTCCGCTAATTTCAGCGGCCAACATAGACGAGGTCATCAGGGCCCTGGGCAAGGAAAAGAGGGAGTTCATACGGCTCGCCCTCGTTAAGAACCTCATCGCCTTCGGGCAGCAAAAGGCCCTGGACGGCGTAGCCGGGAGCCTTGAGCGCTGCAGCATGGGATACTTCAAATCCGTACGCGCCATGCTCGCGTCGGCGGGGCCGCGCTTCATAGGCTGGGCCTATAGCCGCCGAGGCAGCGGCGAAGCGGGCGTCAGGATAGCCATACTCGCGGGGGCCAAATCCCATGCGACGGCGTGGCTCAAGGACTACGTCGGGGACAGCTTGGCGCATGACGACCCGATGGTCAGGAGCTCGGCGCTCGAGACCGCCGAGGCCGTGTACCCAGAGCTCCTTGCCGACAGGGCGTACGAAGCCGATATCGATATCGTGTCGCGGCGCGTCGCGGTGCGCTGCCTAGCGCGCATATCGTACCCGCTCGACTTGGGGCGATTCAGCTCATTCTTCGCCGACCCCTTGGTGCAAGACATAGCGGCGGAAGCGCTCGCCGCCTATCTCTCCGCGCATCCGGAGGAAGTGGAGCGCGCGGCGGGCCATATCCAGGACCTAGAGGATCCCGATGAACGGCGCGGCCTGGCCCTTGCCCTGGCACACCGGCTTCCCTATCTCCTCGCGTCCGGCGAGGATCCGGAGCGCTGCAAGCCCATAGTCGAGGGCATGATCGAGGCAGGAACGACCGCGGTTATCATAGCCTTTCTCAACAGCAACCATGACGCGGCCATGGAGGGCTTAGTCCTCCAGTGGATCAAGCCCTACCTCGAGACCGAGCCGGGCTTCCGCAGGGACTGCGCCGCCTATCTAAGCCAGGATATACGCGACGCCCTGGCTATAGAAGCGCATGAGCGCCCGAAGAGCAGCAGGAAGATACCCCTCACCAGAGCCGACCGTATAGGCCTCTCGGTCATACTGGCGCTCATCGTGATCGTTCCCGTCGCCGCCATAGCGGCCGGCCTTGCCGGGGCAACTATAGGGCGGACATGGATCGTGGCGAGGGAAGTATTCCGCCAGTTCACCTGGTGGTTCGGCTTCTACGCGATAATCCTGAACTGCATCTATGTGCTCTTGATCTTCTTCGCCCGCAACACGCTCATGGCCCAAGCCGCGTACTGGCGGCTCCTGGACCGGGAATATCTGTTCACGCCGGGCATCTTGCCGTCCATTTCCATCCTCGCTCCCGCGTACAACGAGGAGAAGACGGTTGTGCAGAGCGTCCACTCGCTCCTTACCCTCGAGTACCCCGATTTCCAGGTGATCGTCATAAACGACGGATCCTCCGACGCCACTATGGCCACCCTTATGCGCGAGTTTGAGCTCGAGCGCATCGATCCGGTGATGAGCGCGGCGCTGCCCACGGCCCCTATACGGGGCGTATACCGATCGCACGAGTACGCCAAGCTGCTGGTAATCGACAAGGACAACGGCGGCAAGGCCGACGCGCTGAATACCGGCATCAACCTGGCCCACTGCGATTATATATGCAGCATAGACTCCGATTCCCTCCTGGAACCTGACGCGCTCTTGCGCATGACGGCGGAAATCATAAGCTCGGATCGGGAAACCATAGCCGTGGGCGGCAATATACTGCCGGTGAACGGCTGCGCGGTGGAGCGCGGCATGCTTCAAAGCATAGCGCTACCTAAAAACGCCGTAGCCGGCCTGCAAACCATCGAATACCTGCGTTCCTTCATATCCGGGCGCCTCGGCTGGTCGAGCGTGAACGCCCTCCTAATCATATCCGGCGCCTTCGGACTCTTCAGGCGCGACCGGGTGATGGAGATAGGCGGCTACATGACCGGCCACGGGGAGTTCAACCGCGATACGGTGGGCGAGGATATGGAACTGGTGGTGCGGCTCGTCAGGCGCATGGGCGATACCGGCAGGAAGTACCGCGTGCGCTACGCGTCGAGCGCGAATTGCTGGACCGAGGTACCCGAAGATATGCACAGCCTCTACAAGCAACGGGACCGCTGGCACCGCGGGCTCGTGGAGATCATGACCTGGCACCGCAAGATGCTGTTCAATCCCAAATACGGCGCGGCGGGGCTCTTGGCCTTTCCCTACTTCCTGATCTTTGAGCTTATCGGGCCCTTCTATGAATTCGCGGGCTATCCCTTCCTGCTCATAGGCTTCGCCACCGGGGCCATACACTGGCATATCTTCGTCATCATGTTCAGCGCGCTTATGCTATTCGGCCTGCTCATCTCGATCATATCGCTAGGCTTATCCGAGCGGGGAATAGTTTATTTCCGCACTAAAGAGCTAGCCGCGCTCCTGGGCTACTCCATACTGGAAAATTTCGGCTTCAGGCAATTGATGGGCTGGTCACGGGTATTCTCTTCCGTAAGCCTGCTATTCAGAAACAAAGGTTGGCAAAAACTGGAGCGCAAGGGCTTCTCCGCCGCGGCTCCCGCGGGCGCGGCCGCGGCGAAGGCCCGGCCCTAGTCGCCAGACGCCGCCTCGAGAAACGACTCAAAGCCAGGCGCCTGAATCATGGGCAGCTCATAAGAGCCGGCGGGAAGGTCGAGCACGGTAAGCTTTCCCACAAGCCTCGTATCGATGCCGCCCGGCCCCAGGGCCACGCCATCGCGGAGCCTCAGCCCGAGCCCCTTGACCGGGGATGGAGAGCTTAAGCGCAGGTAGCGGACGCCGGCCCTATACACGACATCGAGCTCCACGCGGTCTCTGGCTTCCCACCATCCCCCGAACTCCATGAGGGTTCCCCACCAGGCTTTATCCCTGACTCTCGCGGAAAATTCCCGCAGGAAACGGAGCTTATCCTCGAGTACGTTCGGGTGGATAAGGATCATGAAGAGCCCGCCGTAGCCGGATAGCTTTTCCGCGAGTTCCACGGCTTCGTCCACGCGTCCGTCCATCGGCGGATTCTTCTCGTCCTCCACCGTTATGGGGAATTCATAGGTCATGGTTTGCGAAGCGTATAAGCGATTGAAGGACTGACGATAAGGCAGGTGGGTCATGACGTCGTTAGCGGTAACGGCGGACGAGTAGCGGTAGCCTGCCGATTCGAGGGCTTCAGGCAGGGAAAAGGGATTGGCCAGAAAGCCGGGCCTGAACGACAGTACTGTCGAGCCGGAGTAGCGTTCTATCAGATGCTTGCTTACGCGTAGCTCGCCCATGATAGTCGCGTTCCTGGTATAGAAGAATTCGATAATGCGGGGCTGATATTCCGGGTAGGACTCCCGGTAGCTTCCTTGGGGAAGCCGGGCGAACATGTCGGAATGGCTTACCGAATGGCTGGCCAGTTCCATGCCCAGGCCTTCCAGGGCAGCCAGCAAGTACGGGGTGCGTTCGTCGAAAAAAACCTCGTCAAAGAAGTCGCGGAAGTATTTAGTCTGTAAGAAGTAGGTGGCTCCGTAGCCCATGCTTCGTTCGTATTCGGCGTACGACAGGCTATTTGCCAAGGAACCCGCATAGTCCACATCGTGCGATACTATAACCGATAAGGGATATCCGTCAGGCGCGGGATGCAGGGTAAGCGCATCGGGCTCATAGCGCCTATAGAGCTCGCTTAGGAATCGGATAAGCGTATCCACCGAGGGCTCGAAGCCGTTCACGTAGCTACGGTTGGCTTCTCCATCACGGTTGCCCTGCGCTCTTTTGATGTACAGCCCTAAGTCAAAGCCGAAGGCTATGGCTGCGCCATAGCCCGACTCGCGCCGCACTATGGCCGCGTTTCCGTCGTTATAGCGGGCTAAGGCTTCCTTGGGTTCAAGGAAGGCTAGGCTTCGCATACGCCACCGCGAGCTCTCCGGGTTGCCTAGGCGGATAGTCTTCTCCTCAGGATAGTTAAAGCCGGCGGCAAAGCTTGAGTCGGCATAGGATAGCTCAAAGCGCTTCTTGTTACGATTCGTGCCGGTAAAACCGAACAGTTCGGCTAAGCCGGTAGGAGGCGTGGCTAGGATGGTAGCCGCTACCAAGCCGCCCTCGCTTACGTGGCGCTCCAAGCGCGCGAGGCCGGACGCGCCAAGGCTCGCTTTTTTGAAACCCGGGTACACGAGCACCACCCTGTGCTCCAATGCTTTATCGAGCGAGTCCGTAATTAAAAAGGGTATGCCGAATGACTTCATGCCATGGGCGAGCCCGAGCCATGCCGAATCAGGATCTGTAAGCAGGATGGCGAGCCGCGAGGGCTCGCCGGAGCCGTACTCATGCCAATCCGCCGGCGTTTCTTGCGGCCGCGGCGAATCGCCGACAGGCCCCTGCGCGCCGGGAAGCGTGAGGAACTCGCCGCGCGCGCTTTTTACCAGGGGAGACTCGGGAAGCACGGCGGACAGCCCCGGCACGCTATAGCTGCCGCTGGCCCCCGAGCCGCAAGCGACGAGGACAAGCATGGCGGCGAGGATGGGTATCGAGCCGAACGGCCAAAAGCGTAAGTCTTTCGAGCGTATACTGCGGCAAAAGCGATCCTGCATAAGGGACAGTATAGCATCGGTATGGGCTGAGCGCTAAGCCAAACGCCGCGTCACCGTCGTCCCATTAAGCGTAATAGCGTTAGTATCGAATTCCCTTGACAAGCCTTGGGCCATTAGATACCATATTGATATCATTTCGATATCTGGCCCCTATAGGCCGGGAAAGAAGCGTTCCATGAGTGTGAATGAATTTACCGCGGGAAAACCCGGGTACCTGGAGGAGAAGGCTCCGCTACACGCCAATGGTATGGCGGTATTGATCCTGAACATCCTGTTTATGGGGGGAGCCCTGGCTCTCTTCGTGCTGTCCATACCCTATCTGGACAGCGGCGATCTGACGGCCGCGCAAGGAGCCCTGTTCGTAGCCTCTCTTGCGTACCTGGCCCTCATAGGGCCTTTCCTGTTCGCCGGCCTCAAGATTCTTAATCCCAACGAGGCGCTCGTGCTTACCCTCTTCGGCAAGTACCACGGTAGCCTCAAAAAGCCGGGCTTCTACTTCGTGAACCCCTTCGTCTCGGCCATGAATCCGGCGGCGGCGCGCGACGCGGCGGCTAGCGGGGCGGCGAAGGCCGAGGGCAGCCAGGCGCAAAAGCCCAGCAGCGGCAATATTAGCTTTAAGCCGTCCAAGACCATTTCGCTCAAGGCCATGACCCTTAATAATGACCGACAGAAGATCAACGACGCCCTGGGTAATCCCATTATCATAGGTATAGTGGTAATCTGGAAAGTGGTGAACACGGCCAAGGCCGTGTTCAGCGTGGACAATTACATGGAGTATCTATCCATACAGTGCGATTCCGCCCTGCGCAATATCGTGCGGCTTTATCCTTACGATTCCACGGACGAGGAACAGGAAAAATCCTTGCGCGGCAGCAGCCAGGAGCTCGCCGAGAAGCTCAAGGACGAGATACAGCTGAAGGCCGACATAGCGGGCATAGAGATCTTGGAGGCCCGCATCACCCATCTTTCGTACGCGCCGGAAATAGCGGCGGCAATGCTGCAGCGCCAGCAGGCCTCGGCCGTCATAGCGGCGCGCCAGATGATCGTGGAAGGCGCGGTCGGCATGGTGCAGATGGCCCTGGAAAAACTGAACGAGCAGAATATAGTCAGCCTGGACGAGGAGCGGAAGGCGGCGATGGTAAGCAACCTCCTGGTAGTCCTGTGCTCGGGCAAGGATCCGCAGCCTATCGTAAACTCCGGCTCCATATACTGAGGCAATGTTGGAAAAGCCCGATAAAGACAAGGACAAGAAACAGCTGCTTCTAAGGCTCGCGCCCGCGCTATGGCGCGAGCTGGCCGCTTGGGCGGAAGACGACTTCAGGTCCATAAACGGGCAGATTGAATTCCTGCTGAGCGAGGCCGTGCGCCTGAGGCGGGGGAAAAGGAAGAACGATGAACGCGAGTGAAATAAACCTGGAGCGGCGCCTACTGGCTCCCGGAGCGCTTATGCTGGCCATAGCCATGTTTTCCTGCGCGCATGGGGCGCAGCCGCGCACGAGCGGGCAAAGCGCCGCCGCGCCGCTGGAAAGCGGGCGAGCCGACGCTGATTACCAGGGTCTTGAAGGCAGCTGGGATGGCTTTCTCAGCTATATGGGCCAGGATATAGCCATAAAGCTCAGTTTCCTGAACGAAGCCGCGGGATGGATGGGCCGTATGGACATACCGCCTCAAAACGCCTTCGATATGGCGCTCGCGGATATCGCCTTCGCCGACGGCGCGCTCAGGGCGACGCTGCCAGGCCAGCTGCCGCTGGTCCTGGAAGCCGTCGTGAGCGGCCGCGACCTAAGCGGGGGCTTCAGCCAGGGGCCGGCTACGGGCGCTATCAGGGCCACGCGGAACGGGGACGGGGC
>JBGSKZ010000027.1:0-6875 GCA_041741035.1 Treponematales bacterium | reverse complement strand
GCGCTCCAGCCAGAGCGGCTCGGCGTCGCAGAGCCCCCCCACGCGCAGGGCAACGCGCGTTATGGCGCTGCCTTCCGGCGCGGCGGCCAGCGCTATTTCCAAAACCCGTGTTATAATCGGTAGTTCATGCACTACTTCACTATAGGCCGCGCCGCGCTCGCGGGCAATACTGCGCTGGGCAGCGGCCGACGGGGTTAGTTATGGGAATGGATAGGAACGAACGCATAGCGATTATCGGTGCGGGCGCGGCGGGCATATCGCTGGCGGTGGCGCTTAAGGACGCGGGCTACGCGCGCGTAACCGTCCTGGAACGTGAGGCGGAACCAGGCGGCAAATGCAAGACCTACCGCCAGGGCGGCCATAACTGGGAACTCGGCGCCATACTCGGCACGAGCGATTATAAGGATACCCTGGACCTCATGGCCAGGGTAGGCATGAAACCCTACCGTTCGCCCAAACCCTCGCGCCCCGTGGACGATTCGTTCATAGCCCGCGGCTACTGGCCCATGGAACGGCTCTTCCCCGGCTGGATACGGCTTGAGGAATTGCCCGTGGCCCTCGGGCAGATAGCGCGTTACCACGCGCTCGCCCCGCGCTATGCGGCTATTTACGGGGCCGGCCACGCGGACGCCCCCGACGAGCTGGCGTTGCCCTTCCAGGAATGGGTGGATCGCTACCGCATGGGCACGCTGGCCAAGGTCATGTCCATACCCTACATCACCTTCGGTTACGGCTATTACGACGAAGCGCCGGCCGGCTACGTGCTTAAATTCTTCGATCCCGGCGTCATGCGCTCCCTGGCGCTGCAGGGCAAATTCTTTAAATGGAAGGAAGGCGTGCAAACCCTCTGGGAGCGCCTCGCCGCCGGCCTGGACCTGCGCTATAGCCTGGATATACGCGAACTGCGCCGGGGCTCCGGCGTGCGCATACGCGGCGTATCGCGCTTGAGCGGCGAGCCCTTCTCCTTCGACTTCGACCGGGTCGTGCTGGCCTGCCCCGTGGATGACGCCCTTGGCTTCCTCGACGCGGACGACGAGGAGAAAGAGCTGTATAGCCGCGTCCTGTACAAGGACTACCGCGTGTATTTAAAGCGCGTATCCGGCCTGCGCGTGCCCGCGGGCTTCGCGCCCGAGCGCTTTACCAGGGCGGGCATAGGCAAGCCCATGATATGGGACGAGCGCGTGCCGGGCAGCGGCATCCATACTTTCTACCTGCTCGGCGACGGCGCGCTTTCCGACGCGGAGGTGGAGGCTAATCTGGATGAAGATATCCGTACGATGGGCGGCGTAGGCGGCGAAGTGCTGGCCAAGCTGCGCTGGAAATATTATCCCCACGTATCCAGCCAAGACTATAGCGCCGCCTGGTACAAGCGCTTCGAGGCCCGCCAAGGTGCGCGGCGCTGCTACGTGTGCGGCGAGATAGCTTCGTTTTCCACCGTGGAGCGCGTTATCCGCTATTCCCGCGACCTGGCCGAGCGCCTTTTCGCGTAGCGCCCGTCTACAAAACCGCCTGCAAGGCCGTCCGCAAGGCAGCCTGCCCGATACGGCGGCCGCGAAGTTTTTTTTTAAGGCCGGCACTATTCCGCTTGACCCTCACGCAAGGTGAGGGTTTAAGCTCTTCCTATGAGACGGGGAGACGGGAAATATACGGTAGGCGAATTGGCCGCTTTAGCTGGGGTGAGCGTGCGCACGCTGCGCCTCTATGACGAGCGGGGCATCGTAACGCCGTCCGGCAGGACAGCGGCCGGGTACCGGCTGTACGGCGACGCGGATCTATTGCGTCTGCAGCAGGCGCTCTTCTATCGCGAACTGGATTTTTCCCTTGATGACATCGCCAAGGCGCTCAACGAGCCGGGCTACGACAACCTGGCGGCTCTGAGGCGCCATAAGCGGCTCCTCGAACTGAAGGCGGGGCGGCTGGCTACCCTTATGGCTACCATAGACCGCACCGTACGCGACTTGAATGGAGAAGAAGCTATGTTAAGCGACAAAGAGCTCTATGAAGGGTTCGACGACGAGACTATACGGCGCTACGAGCGCGAGGCCAAGGATGCCTGGGGCGGCAGCGCTGCCTATGAGCAAAGCAGGAAGCGGGTGCGGGCCATGGGCAAGGATGAATGGGCGCGGGTAGGGGCGCGGGGCGAAGAGATCACCGAGGCTTTCGCCTCCGCGTTCAAGGCGGGCGAGGCGGCCGAAGGCGCAGCCGCCCAGGGAATCTGCGCCCGCTGGGTGGAGCACCTGCGCGCGTTTTACGAGCCGAGCCCGGAACTGGTGGCGGGGCTCGGGGCCATGTACGCGGACCACGACGAATTCAGGGCGTTTTACGAAAAACGGGCGCCCGGCTTGGCCGATTGGCTCAAGCCCGCCTTAGCGGCCTACGCAAAGTCAATGAGCGCTTAAGGGCGGCGCGGCGGGGCAGAAGCCGCGCCCGCTGGGCCGGGCCAAGCCGAGTAGCTCCAAGCCGAGCCAGCCAGCCAGCGCACAGCGTACAAGCGTACAAGCGTACAAGCGCGCTAGCCGAGCTATTCCTGCAGCCCTGGGCCATGCCCGACCCGGATGTTTCCCCAAAAGGCTGCCGCCGCCCTACTTGACCAAGCTCTCCCCATGGTGTACGCAGGATTGCCCGAGGAGCCTACGATGAAATACCTAGTACTCGCGTTGGCCGTCGTTATGTATGGCCTGGTCATTGCCGTGCCTTCCAAGAAGGCCTGGTTTACCCTGATAGCCGGCGCCCTCATGACCGCTTTGGGCGTCGTCAGCCCCGCTAAAGTATTCGGCGAGCTCATCAATTGGAACGTTCTGCTTATTTACGTGGGCAGCCTCGTGCTCGCCGACTTGTTTATCTATTCGCGGGTGCCTTCCATGCTCGCCGACCGTATCGTGGAACGGGCCCCTACGCTCGGCTGGGGCGTGGTCTTCATCCTCATCATGACGGGTCTCCTGTCCGCCTTCGTGGAAAACGTGGCGACGGTGCTCGTCATGGCCCCCATAGCCCTGGCCCTGGCCGATAAGGTAAAGCTGGATCTGCGCTATTTCCTCATGGGGCTGGCCGTTATGTCCAATCTGCAGGGCACGGCGACGCTCGTTGGCGATCCTCCATCCATGATCTTCGCCGGCTTCGCCGGTTATTCGTTTAACGACTTTTTCGTCAAGGACGGCAGGCTCTCGGTATTTTTCGCCATACAGCTGGCCATGCTTTTTGGGGCGGCTTTTTTCTATTGGTTTTACCGCAGGCTCAAGAAAGTGGCGATAAACCTGCCTGACGAGCGCGTGCTTTCCTGGGTTCCCACGCTCCTCCTCGCGGCCCTAGTGGCGGGCCTGGCGGCCATATCCTTCTTCCATGAGGGCTTTTCCATACTATCGGGAGCCTTCGTGTTCGCCCTTGGGCTTTTAGGGCTTGCCTGGTATGCCTTTATCCGCCGCGAGCCCGCCGCGAAAGTGTTGGAGCTTGTGAAAAACCTCGATTGGGAAACTATGCTCTTCCTCATTGGCATCTTCGTGGTGGTAGGCGCCGTGGCCGAGACCGGCCTCCTTGTGGACCTTTCGCGGGCGCTGGCCGCGCTCGTGGGCGGCAACGTGCTGCTAGGCTACGTGGCCATCATAGGCATATCGGTGCTGCTGTCGGGCTTCATCGATAACGTGCCCTATATAATCGTCATGCTTCCCGTCGCGTCGGCGCTGTCCTCCGCGCTTGGGCTAAAGCCGGAGCTCTATATGTTCGGGCTCCTCATAGGGTCGTGCATAGGAGGGAACCTGACGCCCTTCGGCGCGAGCGCTAACGTCGTGGCGGCGAGCATACTGAAGAAACGCGGCTCGCCGGTGGGTTTCGGACAATGGATACGCGTGGCCGGCCCCTTTACCCTGCTCACGACCGCCGTGGCCTCGGCCTTCGTCTGGTTCGTGTGGCGCTAAGCCCGCTCGCCGAAGAGGGGCCGCAGCTTCTCGAGCGCGGCCCTTAGTTCCGGCGTAGCGGGCGCGGCCTCGGCGGCGAGCCATAGCTCGCGTATGGCGTCTCGCCGGGAGAAGAGCAAAAGCCCAAGGTCTTGGCGCGGGCCGCCGCGCCGGCTTACGCTCGGGCTCGCCCTGAGCCTGTCGTCCAATTCATCGTATATGCTTTTCATGCGCCTGCCCCCGCCTTCAGTATGGGCTAAGGCGCGGGTAAACGCTAGCGCTTTTGTGCGCGCTCCGGGCATCCCGCGCGCGCCCTACCATAGGCGCGCCTGGCGTCTCCGGCGCGCTACAAGCGATAACGCCGGGCTTATATAGCCTTCATGTCGGCCCATTTTTTCCACTGATGCCACTGATCTGGCGCTTCAAGGGTATAGCGCTCCCAGAGGGCTAGGGATTTCGTGGCCACGTCCTTGGCCGCGGCACCGTCGACCGCTATGGACTCGCATACGAGGCGGTAACGCAGGCTCGGCAGGCGGCGGTTATACATGGCTATGACCGAGGCTCCGGATGCGCGCGCTATGAAGTCCAGGGTGTGATCGAAGAAGAGGGTATGCCCGAAAAGCTCGATGGTGCGGGACTTGCGCTTGCGCCAGGCGTCCACCTCATCGCACTGGGTGACGAGTATCCTGCCCCGCGCCAAAGCGCCGAGTATGCGCTCCAGGATGCCGCCCGGATCCGAGGCGAAGAGCAGCTCGAGATCCTGCCCCTTGGCCCGCTCTTCCAGGATGGCGCGCAGTGCCGGCGTAGAGGTCTCGAGTATGACGGTGATAGGATAGCCGCGCAGGGAGAGTATCGCTGGAATAAGCTCCTCCGCGCCCCAGTGCGCGGTCACGATCAGGCAGCCCTTGCCCCGCCCTTGCGCTTCTATAAGGTTCTTCTCGCCCACCAGCACGACGCGCTTTTTAAGGAAGCGGCGGAGGTATGCCAGGGGTTTCGTGGCGAGCAGTATTTTCTCGTAATAGTGGTCGAAGATGCCGTCGAATACGGGACGCACGGCATGCTCTGAATTTTTCCGCCACGTGGCGCGCAGCAGGTCCCGCACGTTTTTGCGGATGAGCCTCCGTTCCTTGGTATTGGCGAACAGGTAGTAGAGCTTGCCCGCGCACTGGAAGAAGAGTCGGCCTAGGCCCGATGGCGCCCAGCGGACGAAGCCGGGAAAGAATCCGCTCTGGAGTATTTGGGAAAGGCTCATGCCGTCGCTCCTTCGCCCTCGGCCAGTATGGCAAGGGTCTGTATCCACCTAAAGCTGCATTCGTGCGCAAAGCGCACGCGATAGCGCCGCCCCGCGCCGCTAAACTCGGAATAGCGGTTAAAGTGGTCCACGAAGCCTTCGGCGCCTTTCAAGGCTATGCTTTGGCGCGT
Organism: Treponematales bacterium; assembly: GCA_041741035.1. Taxonomy (GTDB): domain Bacteria; phylum Spirochaetota; class Spirochaetia; order Treponematales; family UBA12059; genus UBA5200. The sequence continues at coordinate 1,563 of JBGSKZ010000027.1, read as the reverse complement.
ATCAAGGCCCGTTAAGCGTATCGACCCCTTAGTCAGGGCCATGCTGCGCTTCCCCAGGGCCTGCCAGCCGCGCTCATCCCGCTGCCATATCGTGGCCTTATCCGGCGGGAACAGTGCTTTTTCCTGGGGACTGTAGGCCGCGCGAAGCCGTATGGCTTCCGCTTGGAGCGCTATCCAGGCCTGAAGGGTGGGCAGGTCCGCATGAGGCCGCTGGGTATCGCTCTTCCAGCTGATGCGCTGATTCGCGTCTATGCACCAGGCGGCGCTGCAATCGCGGCAGAAGAGCTCGGCACCGCGCGACCGTATGCTATGCAGGGCCCCGCAGGCTGGGCATAGCCAGAGCACGCGCTCGGCTCCTTCCGCGGGGGCTTTGCAGCTGAAGCCGGCCGTACTGGAAATGCCGTCGCCCGCAATCCAGCCCTCTATGGCGCGTTCTATCCCTTGAGGGCTCGAGCTCGCGATGAGCTCAAGGGGCAGCAGCTTGAAGCGGATATGCCATCGCCCTTGCCTCTCATGGCGGGCCCAGCGCGGCGCGCTCAGGTAGGACCCCTCCTGCCTGGCCATCAGCACGGGTAGATTAATATGCTTGACGAGCCTTCCCAAGCCCGGCTTTATGCCTTGGAACGAGCCGTCCCAGCTGCGGTCGCCTTCGGGGAAAATGCCTATCGTCTCCCCGGCTCGGGCCAGTTCAAGCGTGCGGCGTAGCGCCGCCAGGTCGGGCATGCCCTTGCGTTTGCCATAGGCGCCGACCAACTCGGCGAAGAGCGCCTTGAGCGGGCTTACTCCTTCCAGATTGGCCATATAGCATATAGTGCGGCTTAAAAGCGAGCCCAGCACCCAGGCGTCCGCGCGCTGGCCGTGGTTCGCCACGAGCAGGTATGGGCCGGAGGGCTCGGCGTCGAGGAACTCCGCCTCCACGCGATTCGTACGCAAGAGAGCGGGCGCTTTGAGCTTCCTGAGCAGGGTCCAGGCGGCGCGGTGATACCATGTAGGCATGGCGGCCTCCTTCCAATAGCATTCGCCGAGGAAAGCATACCGGGCGATTATTCGACGAAGGTGTCGCTCATGTTAATTCCGCATGAGAATCTTGCGGCGCCGCGGGCGCGGGTTTATAGTACTGCCATGAAACGTATCATAGCCTTACTGGCGCTCATCTCCTTGGCGCTCGGAACCCTCGCCGCCCAGGCGCCCGCCTCCGCCGTCAAGGTTGCCTTCATATCGGCCCGCAACCTGGATATCGACCCCCGCTCGGATTACGTGGGCGGCATTATCCAGGGGCTGCTCCTCTACGACCTTACCCGCACGCCGGGCTTGGCGCTTATTGACCGTTCCAGCCTGGATCGCGTGCTCGCCGAACAAGAGCTCCAGCTGTCGGGCATCATCGAGGATCGCGGCTCCGCGCTTAAGGTGGGAGGCCTCCTAGGCGCGGATTTCCTGGTGTACGCCGAGTACGTGGCCTTCGCGTCGGAGGCCCTCGTCACCGTGCGCGTGGTAAGCGTGGCCAGCGGCAGGGCCGGAGCCTTCGCGGAGCGGGGGGCCAGCGAGAACGTGGTGCACCGGGCC
>JBGSKZ010000026.1:0-11581 GCA_041741035.1 Treponematales bacterium | reverse complement strand
ACGGGCCTGCCCGAGCGCGCGCGGGTATTGGACTTGGGCTGCGGGCCGGGCGCGCAGACCATAAGCCTGGCCAAGGCGCTCAAGGGAAGCATCACCGCCATGGACCTTCACGAACCCTTCCTTGCCCAACTTAGGGAACGGGCCGAGGAAGAAGGTCTTTCAGCCCGCATAAGCACCCGCAAGGGAGATATGGCCGCGCTCGATTTCGAGCCTGAGTCCTTCGACCTGATATGGTCGGAAGGAGCCATCTATAATATGGGCTTTACGCGCGGGCTCGACGAGTGGCGGCGTTATCTCAAGCCCGAAGGCTATATAGCGGTATCGGAACTGTGCTGGTTGCGAGCGAACCCGCCTCAAGAACTCGCTTCTTATTGGGCCTACGATTATCCGGCCATGAAGGAATTGGAAGCTAATCTCGCCATTATTGACGGGCTCGGCTATGAGCTGGCCGGGCATTTTACCCTGCCTGAAGAATGCTGGCTCGACGAGTATTACGGCCCCTTGGGCAAGCGCATCCAAATACTGCGCTCTTTGCATGCAGGCGACGCCGAGGCTATGGATGCGCTCGAGCTATGCCAGAAAGAGATCGATCTGTACGAGCGCTACTCATCCTACTATGGCTATGAATTTTTCGTGATGAGATTGAAAGCCTAGCAAAAAAAACGGCCCGGGCGGCATATGCCGTCCGGGCTTATTATTAACAGAGGCAGGCAGTCCATGCCGAAGAGCCTACGGCCGCCGCTATTCCACTATCCCGTACGCATAACAGTCATGCCACAGTGGATTGTTGTCCGCGTCTCTCCTGAAAAAAGCCTTCTTCCTGAAGTGGCCTTCCCGCTCCATGCCTATTTTTTCCAGCACTCTCCATGACGCGTAATTCAAGGGATTGCAATGGGCTACTATCCTATGCGCATGCAGGGAGCGGAAGCCGTAGTCGACGAGGGCCTGAGCGGCCTCGGTGCAGAAGCCTTTATTCCGGTAGCGCGGATTAAAGATATAGCCCAATTCCCAGGTCATGAAAGCCGCGGGCTCGATTTTATCAAAATAGAGATGGCCTATCATCGTATTTTCGCCTTTTACTATGACGGCGAAAAAGCTCTTTCCTGACGATCGTTCTTTTGCCAGGGCCTGAGCTTCCTCCCGCGAAATGGGCTCCCCCGGTTCAAAGCGGTAGGTATCGGGAATAGACAGATACGCATAGAGATCCTCCGCGTCGGCTTCGGCGAAGTTCCTGATAATGAGTCTCGAAGTTTCTATCATGCACGGTCCTCTCTTGTACCTTATAAACCCGCAGCTGCCGCTTTACGACAGAAAAACCCGGACGGCATATGCCGTCCGGGCCGCGGCCTTAGGAGAATACCAGCTCTAGCGAATAGTCGTGCTCCAATGAGCCCGTATCGAAGCGCCAAGGTCGAAACCCGACAAGGGCTTGCCATTAAAGTCGAGCGCGTTATCGCTAAGCCGATACGCTCCCCAGAGCCTCGCCGACCAGCGCTCGCTCAAGGGCAGCTCTACGCCTAAGCTTAAGACGCAGGCGAATTTCCTTTCTGCGCCGAGGCCGCTGAAGCCGCCTTCGTCATCGGCTTCCGCCGTATACACCCCGCCTAAGCCTAAGCGGTCGAAGGGCTTCACGGTATTGGTGCCGGTATCAAGGCTATAGCCCACACTACCGCCATAGGCCACGGCCGCCGCCTGAATAAGGTCGGGGCTGCCGAACTCTAAAGGAAGCACATGAATATAAGTGCCCAATTCCACGGCGCCTAAAAAGATCCCGGACTCCAGCGTCGCCAACGGGCGAAGCTCGTCGCCGCTTATGCTGATGCCCCCGCCGATTTCGGCGTAGGAACGCCAGCTTAGGCCATCCTGCGCGCCTGCCGACGTTATTACCATCAGCGCCAACGCGAGCGACGCGACCGCGCGCGCCGTCGCTCTTCCCCGTACCCTGCCGCACAGCTTTGCTTGCTTTTCCATCGATATCTTCCTTAGAAAATAAAGTTGCGGGAGCGGCCTAGGCCCTTCATCCCGCGATCCCGAATATGCCGCGCTAAGTCGGCCTCGGCGACTGGTCACAGCATACGCTGCCTTTGCGGCAGCCTGAAATCCGATAAAGGTATTAAAGGTGAAGCTTTGGCTCTACGTGATTTGTAGTATGCACAGGTCAAGCCGCGATAGTGGGTGTTACGGAAGAGGATAACGCCGCGGCAAGCCGGCGGCCCGCCGGTAAAACAAAGTTCGTAGGCGATACGCGGCGCGCTCATACCCTGCTCGTATTGGTAAGCTCCTGCGCGGGCCCTATCCTAGGCGCAGGAGGAAGTAATGGAAAAACAATCACCCGCGCGCATGGCGCGCATAACACGCATAGCGCCGCTTGCGCCGCCTGCGCCTCTCATAGCGCTTACCGCGCTGCTCGTCGCGCTGTTGGCACTCGGCTGTAGTTCCATATCGTTCGATTCAGCGCTCTTCTCGGACGACGCATGGATAGCCGCGAATGGCGACAGCTACAGCTATATCAAGAGCGCGCAGGCGGCCGACGCCGAAACGGCTAAACTCGGCTTCAGCGGATTTTATGGCAAGCATACCGTGTGGGCCTTGGAGTCGGATGGCGAGGCGGAGATCGCTCTGGACCTGGACCTTTCAGCCGGCCTCAAAGGCCGCTTTAAGGTATGTTTCGTCGGCGCGGACAAGCGGGTACTGACGCTTGAGAGTAAGGCCGGCTTATCGCGCCATGCGCTAACCCTGTCGGCAGGCACGCAGTATATCGTCGTCGTGGGCGATGCCGCCTACGGTTGCGCGACGCTGCGCATCGTCCACGGCCAGGAGCCGCGCCCCTATGAAGTCCATGTGCAGCTCTAATATATCGCGCCGGTCCGCCCTGGCGGGCGCGCTCTGGCTCGCCCTGGCGAACCTTCCCCTACACGCCGAAGCGCCGGGGCTCGGTTTGGAGGCTGCGGCCTACTGGCGCTTTTTCGACGGCCTAATAAGCCGGCAACTAAGCGCCGGGAACGCGCGAACGGCGCCTGGCGGCTCCAGCGCGCCAGGCGCGACTCTAGCCGTCGTGCGAAACGGCGAACTTATCTTAGCCCGCGGCTACGGCTACGCGGACAGGGCCACGGGGAGGCCCGTGGATCCGCGCCGCACGCAATTTTTCATAGGCTCCGCCGGCAAGCTCTTCACCTGGACGGCCATCATGCAGCTCTACGAACGCGGAGCGCTCGACCTCCATGCCGATCTGAATAGCTATCTCGACTTTGCCATACCCGAAGCCTTCGGCGAGGCAATAAGCCTCCATCACCTGATGACGCATACGGCGGGCTTCGAGGATGACGCGCGCTCCTTGTTCGCGCCTGACGAGGCGTCAGTGCTTAGCCTGCGCGAACAGCTTTTGCGGCGCATGCCAGCGCGGGTATATCCGCCTGGAAAGGTCATGGCCTACTCAAACTACGGTACGGCCTTAGCGGGCTACGTCGTAGAGCGAGTATCGGGACAGAGCTATGAGAGCTATATAGAAGAGCATATACTCAAGCCCCTGGGCATGGACGCGTCATTCGTAGGCAAGCGCTTGCCTGCGCTCTTCGAGGATAGCATCGCCCTAGGATACAGCCGCGCCGCGCCGCAGGGCAACTCCTTTGAATGGCCGAGCGCGGCGCCGGTAGCCCCGCTGCGATCCACCGCGTCGGACATGGCCGCGTTCATGATAGCCCAGCTTGAGGCTCCCCGTGGATCTAGCCGCCTGCTTAGCCCGGAATCCTCGTCGCTTATGCAATCCATGCGCTTCGCTAAAGAAGGGGATACGGGAGGCATGGCCTATGGCTTCCTCCGCATGAATATCAACGGACGAACCGTGCTCTGGCACTTGGGCAAGAGCCCCTGCTTCACCACGCTGCTGGCCCTGCTCCCCGAAGAGCGCATAGGGATATTCCTTTCGTATAACGGACCTATAGCCGATGAAGGCCGCGCCGCGCTCTTCGGCTTCCTCGACGAATTCTATCCCTCGCCGCGGGAAAATTTCGACCCTCAGCCGCTGAGCGACTGGCGGCAACGGGCGCGCGCGTTTTCAGGATCGTATGTCGCGGCGAGGAGCAACCATACGGGGGAGCAGAAGCTGCTCAATTATTTCGCGACGATATCCCTGCGCATAGACCAAGGAAGGCTCTCGTTCAACGGCTGGGAATTCGCCGAGGCCGAGCCCGGCCTCTTCCGCCAGATAGGCGGCGATCGTATCTTAAGGCTGGAGCATGATAACGAAGGCCGCGCCTGGCTCGTCTCTGGCGTGCTCGCCTATTTCAAGCTACCCTGGTACGAACGACCCGCGTTAATCATAGCCCTCACCGCCTGCATCGCGCTGCTCTGCGCCCTCTCGCTTCATCGCGGCATTAGACGTCGCTCCTTAGCCGATACGCCCGGCCTCCCGACCTTACTACTAGTCAACGGGCTTGGCCTGTACCTGCTTTGCATCCTGGCCGTAAGCGCTACCAAGCTTGCGGGCTTCAGCCTCGACTACGTGTACCCGGAACGTGCGATGGCCCTCGTGGGCATACTGTTCAGGCTGTCGCTGCCCTGGTCCTTCGCCGTCGTCGCGATCGTTATCGAAGCCGCCATCTTGAAGCGATGGAATCCATTTTGGCGCGGGCTTTTTGCCGCGCAGTGCATCCTCGCCTGCGCCTGCTTCGCGACGCTCGCTGCCATGGGGCTGCTTTGAGCGACATAACGCCTTTATTAGTTCCCCGAAGCTTGTTGCTCGGGGCGAAACGCCGCTTTCCATAGTGTAAGCCGCTGGGCTATACCCCTAGGGTCAGCGTGCTTGGAAGCGAAGCCACAAGCTTCGGGGAACTAGAGAAGGATAAAGGATTTGAAGAAAACCATATTCGGCCTGCCCCATGGCACCGCGACGCTTATAGCCTGCGTCTTTAATTGCTGCGCATTGGCGGCTTGCGCCGGCCCAAACCTGGGCTCTTACCCAGGCTCAAAGCTTTCGATCGGCGAGGCTGAGCCGGAAGCGCTACTGCCCGACCCCATCCTGCGCTATGACTGCGGCTTGGACAGGTTTATCCTGCTCGACGATTACGTCACACCCGAACTCACCGTGCCCGCAGGCGAATACACGGACGGCGCTTCCCGCCCCGTTCTCGCGGAACTCCTGGGAGTCAAGCGCTATGACCGCAGTCTGCCGGCCTGCATCGTGCATGACTATATGTATAGGGAAGGCCTTGGCAGCAAAAAGGAAGCTGACGACCTCTTCGCGCTGAATCTGCGGCGCTGCCGAGACCAGTTCTCATTTCCAGGCCTGCTCATTGAGCCTATGGTGATAGCGGTGCGCATAGGCGGCCGCGGCTCGTATTCGCGTTAGGCTCGTCCGCTGCTATTTTAGCCCCTACTAAAAAAACCGGCGCCATAACGGCGCCGGCCTTGCTAACGAGCGGCTTAGATCGCGCTCATGATAATGCTGAATATCGCTATAAATAGCACCGCGCTTACGGCCACGAAGGCCAATAGCACGCGCATACTCTTTTTCATGATCGCTCCTTCGCCGCTTGGCTAACATGAGCCGCGTGGCGTTCCGCGAGCTCTTCCATTTTTATGCCCAATTCATCCATGGCCTTGAAGAGCCCGGGCAGCGCTTCGCCGAAGAAGCGCTCCCGCCTCGCCAGCCTCGCCCGCTCAGTGGCCTCAGGCGCTACGAAATAGCCGGTGCCCCGCTCCGCGCTTGCGACGCCTTGGTCGGCGAGAATCTGCAGGGCACGGGCCGCCGTATTCGGATTCACCTCCAGGCTTGACGCTAAATCCCTGGCGGACGGCAGGCGGTCGCCCTTAGCCAAACGACCCGCGACTATTTCATCTTCAAGCATATCAGCTATCTGCATGAAAATAGGCTTGTCGTTATTGAACCTCATCGGAAGCCTCCTTTTCCGCGGCGCGGAAATAGGCGAAGGCAAGGGCGAAGCCAGGCAGTATGGCGAAACGCCACACATTGCTGATGGCCTGCACCACGCCCTGAAGGCTCTCAAGCCTCTCGTTTCCGGCGGCCAAAAACACGCCATTATCAAAGCTGAAGCTGCCATCGACATCGCGCTCGCCGAAGATCGACAGGAACAAGGGCACAAAGATCAGCATGAGGACCACGACCACCGCGGTGATAACGCCAAGGGTCTTAACGAGTGCATTCTTGCGGAATACCGACGAACCGGCAATGAGCACGGGGGCAAAGGACCAGTAGCCAAGTAGCAGCTCAAGGCCTGCCCGATTGAACGGATGCCATATATAGCCTGGATTTTCGCCGCCGAGCAGCTGTAGCCCCGCAAGCGCGGCCGAGCTGGCCATGGCGCCGAGGGCGGACGCGACGGGCCATACGATGAAAAGCCAAGCCAGCGCGGCCAGATACTTTTCGGCTATAGTGGCCGGCAAGAGCAGCCACTCGGTGCCGGTGCGCCCGTGCATACCCTTAAAAGCCCGTGAGGACAGGTACAGGCCTAAAAGCATGACGCCCAGGCCCCATAACGCCACCGGTCCCATGGAAGCGTCCCGTGAATTCATGGGCACCTCGCCGCCGAGCAGCAGGAATACCAGGTTGAGCCCAAACACCACGCCGGCGGCTATGAGCGGCACCGGTAATTCCTCAAGCAGCTTATTCTTGAGAAGGTAAAACGTCCTCGAAATGCTGAAGCCCTTGGCTAATTCCTGCGCGTTCATACGAGGGCCTCCTCGGGCTTGAATGCGGACAGGCTCTGCCCCGCCATGGCCGCCGAAAGCCGGGTAGGCGCATAGACCGCCGCCTCGAATACCAGCTCGATATCAAGGGATAGGCCGGGCTCCGCAAGGAGGGCGCTCCAGCCCACCGCGTCTTTGCGCGCGGTGATGACCTGATGTCCGTCCAGCTCCGTAAGCCTGGCCGTGCTTAAGCGCGCCGCCAGCTCGTCTATGGAAGCCTCGAACACGGTCTTTCCACGGTGTACCACGACGACCGGATCTATCAGGTTTTCAAGGTCGCGTACCTGATGGGTGGAAACCACTATGACGCGCTCTGGATCGTGTATGGACGAGAGAGCGCGGCGGAACTGAGCCTTGCTTGGAATATCCAGGCCGTTGGTAGGCTCGTCCAGAAGCAGCATGCGCGCGCCGGATGCGAGCGCGCCCGCCAGGGCGAACTTCTTCCTCTGCCCGTAGGACCAGGTGCTTATCTTGCGCTTGCCGTCCAGATCGAAATCCTTAAGCAAGGCATAGAAACGCTCGCGGTCGAAGCTCGGCCTGAACACCGATATCCTGTCCAGCCACTGTTCCACGGTCATGGGGGGAGCCAGCGGGTCCTCGGGCACAAAGCAGAGATCGGCCAGTTGAGCCGCCTCCCTTTTGCCCGGGTTTCTTCCGTAGGCGCTGATAGTGCCGGCCGCGGGCAAAAGCGCCCCGGCCGCCAACTTGAGCAGGCTGGTCTTGCCAGCCCCATTCAAGCCTAAAAGCCCGTAGCAGGTACCGGGTTTCAGGCTGAGCGACAGACCCTCGAACAGCGGTCTCTTGCCGTACCCGAAGGTCACGGCGTCCATGGTAATCATACCATTGCTCTCCTAGTGTATTAGTCTCGTATTACACTATAGAGATAAGACGCCTATAAGTCAAGCGCTTAATCTTTTTTTTCGCTCTGCCTCGTGGAAGGCAGCCGCAAGGCGTAAGCCAGGGCGAGGCAGAGGCCTGACGTGATCACTATACCGAGCCCGGGACCGAAGGCCTCGGCGAAAAAGCCGAGCGCGAGGGCAATGAGGGCCGCGAAAAGGGTTTCCGCCTGCGATTCGGCGGACAGCGCGGTGGCAAGCGCGTCCTGATTCATAAGCTCGGTCACGTAGGCTATGCCCATGGGCTTGCGGAGATTCTCCACGATATAAATGCCCAAATATAAAAACACCGCGAGGGCGGCCAAGCCGAGCGCATAGGCCACGCCGCTTAAGAGGCCAAGGCCGATACCGAGGCCAAGCGTCAAGTTTAAAGGCGAGGCCAATCCGGGAAAGTATTCAGAAAAACGCCCCGATGACCGGGAGGCATAGGATGTGAGCAGATAGAGGACAAAATACACGAGCCCGACGATGAGGGCGGTGCGTTCCTTATCAGCCACGCCGACAAGAAGGGGAAAGCTTAAGGCGAGGCCCTGGAGCAAAGGCTGCAGGTAATCCTTGGTTGCCTTATAGTAACCCGTATAGAGCGCCTGATTGCCTATGGCCTTCAGCACGAAGAGATCCTTAAAGCTTGAGGCGAACGCCTTCATGACATGCAGGAATTCGTCCTTGATAGCGCCGCGCGCGGCATGCCGGGGACCGTCCAATACGGCCGGATAGCTCAACATAAGGAAAAGGTCCAGCACATAGGGAACGATCGTAGCAAGGAAGACAATGGCATAATCGCCGCGCCAGAACACAAGGCCGGCGGCGATAAGCGATGAGAGCGCTGCGCCACGCTGGCTCCAGGAACGGGTATGCCCATAATAATGAGTCTTTTGATCGGCCCAACCCTTAAGCATGAGGTAATCGAAGATCATGGCCTTATGCGTACCGGTACGGAACGCATCGCCAAAGGCGAATACCGCCATCGCCAAGACGAACGGCGCGTAACCCTTGGCGAAGAAGAACACCTCGAACGACAGTATGTAGGCGATAAAAGACATGACCATGGTACGCCTGCGCCCAAGGGCATCGGCCATGACGCCCGAGGGTATCTCCATGATATTGATAAGGACTTCCCGCACGGCATAAAGGCTTCCTATCTGCAGAAAGCCTAGGCCTTTTTCCAGAAACATAAGCAGCAGGAAGGGGTCGAAAAAGCGCAGGTCCTTTAAGAAACCATAGGCGCAAAATTTATAATACTGGATATCGCGTTCGAAGCGCTCGTTTCCGGCTCGTTTCATTCTAATAGACTATGGCTCCCCGCCGCAGCGCTGTCAACGGCGGAAAGCTAGCTTGGAAAATGCTTAGTTCCCCGAAGCTTATGTCTGTGGTTGCGGAGGCGCTGCAATATGTCTAAAGCACGCCGACCCACGCTATGGCTTGTGGCATGCAACATCAAGACATAGGCTTCGTGGTACTAGTTCAGGGTCACTTATCGATGCGGCTCCAGTCGATCACATAGCCTATGCGAGAGGCGACGGATTCGAGCAATTCGTCAGTATGGTGCAGCATGGCCGCTGTTTCCTTGGAAATGGACGTTCCCGCTTTGCTATAAAGCCTGGCCGTATGGTGGGAAGCCTCGAGCAATTCCTCGTTAGAACCATTGGCGTCTATGGTACGCACCGCGCCATTGCATGCGCATATATAGGAAGAATTCTCGTCTACCCATACGCAGAACGAGGTGCCACGAACGCCGGCTACCGCCGATTCCGTATTGACGATAAACGAATCCTTAGCCGCGAGACTCTCAAGCTTTTTAAGCACGGAGCTCAAGCCGCCGCGCTCAAGGCGTACCGTGGCCACGAGCGAGGCGAAATCGAATTCCGCAAGCCCATTCTGCCCCACAGACAGCACGTTGCCTCCATTGAACAACAGGTCGCAGCGGGCTCCTGGGCCGGTCTGAACGATAAAGCTCTTCGGCAGGGTATCCCCGAGTTCCGCAGCTTTGCCGTCTATAAGCACCTCGCCCTGCAGGAAGGCAACTTCCACCGTACTAGCCGGGGATAGGGTCGCGACTGCAGGTACCGCGTCGGACGGAACCGCTTTAGCGGCGGGCTCGGCATCTTTCGACGCCTTTGCGCACGAGAAAAGGATAAGGCTTACAAGAGTAGCGGCTATGACCATTAAGGCCTTGTTCTTTGCGTTCATAGCCTTTATTTTCGCGCTCCTTCCCTCTGCAGTCAAGCGCATCGACCTAAGGTTGAGGCGTTGGCAAGTAAAACAATGGGCCGCATTCCATTACAATAAATTTTTATCTTCTGAAATGCTTGGATTTCCCGCCCCTCAGTGCTATATTTCCCATGAATGCGCTCCGTACGGAGGCATAGACATACACTCGCCATGGGGAGTGACCATGAAACGAATCGTAAGCTGCATACTTGCGGCTGCCATCTGCGCGCAAGCGGGATTGTTCGCTCAAGAAGCCGAACCCTCCGAAGACTACGTACTTCAACAAGCCAGAGACAAGTACTCGTCCTCAGATACCCCCGATGCCGACGAGGCAGCGCAAGAACCACAGGAACCCGTCGCCGTTATTGAGGCGGGAAATTACACCATCAGTATATCCGAACGCCAGGATACTCCGAACTCCGAACGGGAAGAATATCCCTACACGCCTTTCGTGCTTTCCTTCGTGCCGGGCGTTTCAACGCCCTTTGGCATATGGGATAGCTCCCTTTCACTCGGCACCATAGGATCCATATCGGGTTCCGTGTATGGCCTCCAAGCCTCCGGCGTTTTCAATATTGCCGATGGCGACATAGGCGGCTTTCAGGGCGCGGGCGTTTTCAATATCGCTTCCGGCTCGGTCAATGGTTTTCAGGGCGCCGGAGTCTTTAATATGGCCGATCAGGCCAACGGCTTCCAAGGCGCAGGCGTGTTCAACATGGCCAGCCGAGCCTCGGTAGCGCAGGTCGCCGGCGTCTTCAACATGGCCGAGGAGCTCGACGGGGTACAGGCCGCTGGCGTATTCAACGTGGCCGAACGCGCAGACGGCGTCATGGCCGCGGGCGTCGTCAACGTGGCTGGCAAGGCGAAAGGCGTCATGATAGCCCCTATAAACGTGGCCGACGAATTGGACGGCCTAGCCATAGGCCTCTTGAACTTCATAGGCAACGGCATACATGACGTGGCCGTGGACTATCAGTTCGATACTGATATGATGTACCTCACCTACCGTTCAGGAACGCCTCAAGGCTATGCGGTTTTTTACGCCGGCCAGCCCGCCAGCAAGCTCTTCTTAAGCTCTGAGGATATCAGCGTAGGCGCGGGTCTCGGCCACAGGGTGCATATACTATTCCTCACCGCAGACATAGAGGGTTGCGTGGAATTGCCCATAGATCCCTCCCGCCTTCAAGAAGCCGCGGAGACGGGAAACCCCGACCTCTTGCCCTGGTCAGAAGCCTTCGGTAGCCTTCGCGTATCCTTCGGTTTTGGCCAACGGCGCGGCTTTGGCGCTTACTTGGGTATCAAGACCGATATAGCGTTGGCTGGCAGCGGCCAGGTGCCTTTGCACCTGCGCAGTAGCTATGGCGAGAGCGCGCCAAAGCCGCTTACGCTATTCGGCGAGGACTTCGAGCTTTGGCCAAAGCTTTTCTTAGGCTTTAAGTTTTAGTTAGTTCCCCGAACCTTATTGCTAACGCAAGCAAGGAGTAGCTAGCGCGCGTATTGGCTCCATGGAGGTACCCACCATGGAGCCACCCTTCTGTCCCAATCCCCACTGCATCCATCACAACGATAGCCGGAAAGAGTATCGGAACTATTGGCGCAAGTTCGGCTTCCACGACACCCTGGTCGTAGGACCCGTCCAGCGCTTCCGCTGCAAGGCCTGCGGCAAGACCTATTCGACGCGAACCTTCTCTAATCAGTACTACACCAAGCGGATTATCGACCTGAAGGAGATTCATCGGAGCCTCTCTCAGGGCGAATGCATCAGCGCT
>JBGSKZ010000025.1:0-2477 GCA_041741035.1 Treponematales bacterium | reverse complement strand
GTATACGGCCTAGGCGGGCTTAACCGGCACCCAAATGTCCACGACGAAGCGGCCGTCGGGCAGGGCGGGCTCGGGGTAGGCCTCGAAGCAGGCGCGGTCGTCGGGCACGAAGCCGCTCTGCGGCAGCCAGTCGCCGTACATCCAGGTCCAGGCTTGCCCGTACTCGTCGGCGGCGCAGGTGAAGCGACCCACGCCGTATTTGCCGCCCTCAAGCTCCATGATACCCACGTCGCCCGAGCCTTCGGTGCCCTCGGGCACGGTGAGGCACACCGAGGTGCGGAGCTTTTCGGGGGCCACGAGCTCGGGGGAGTCGTGGTAGATGATGAGGCTCATGGCCTCGGGCTTAATTAGCTCGCGGGCGCCGGCCCAGGCGAAGAGCTTGTTGAAGAGCGACTCGAAGAGCTTGGAATCGCCCGCGTAGGGCCCCACGTGACGCACGTAGGCTACCTTGCAAGGAGCCAGGGTCTTGAGCTGCACGCTCGCGTTCGTCGTATCCATCGTTAACCTCCAAAGCGGCGCGTTGGCCGCGTAGGAAGCATAGACCTCGGGGCGCCGCCTGAATTGCCGGGCCTTGCCCTGCGCTTGACCGCCCTTGCCCTCTTCTTTGCCCATATTGCTATCCGCGGCCGCGCGCTCCTTGGCCAAGCGCCATGCCGACGCGGACATGCCGTAGCGTTCCTTGAAGGCGCGAGCGAAGGAGGCGGAACCGGAGAAGCCGCAGCCGAGGGCTATCTCCGTAACCGTGCGGCCGCTTCCGTCGCACAGGAGGCCGGCCGCCTTCTCGAGGCGCAGGCGCTGTATAAAGGAGCCTAAGGTCTCGCCCGCGTGGGCGGCAAAGAGCCTATGGAAGTGGTATTTAGAAAAGCAGGCTATAGAGGCCAGGCTATCAAGCTCCAGCTCCTCGCCTAGATGCATATCTATATAATCAATGACGCGGTTCATGCGCGCGGCGTAGCTTTCCATGCTCGGCTCCTTATCCTAGCCATCATAGCCGCTAAGGGGCCGCCCGTGTCCAGTTATTTTTTGCCCGCGCCGCGGACACCCGCGCCTTGCCGCCCTACAGGTTCCATATCTCGGAGAAGCTGTGCTCGCGCTCGCACCAGCGGCATACGTAGCTGCTCTCCTTAGCCGCGCTGGAGGGGGCCTTGCGCAGGAACTGGGCCTCTATATGTTCCTCGTGCTTGGGATGCGACAGGCAGTTCTCGTTCTTGCAGGATATTTCGTCGAAGGCGTATATGCGCGGGGGCATGCCCAGGCGGTATTTCTTTATGACCCGGTGGCCGTCGATCAGGTTGATGGTGCAGCCCGGCGATACGGCGCCTAGTTTTTTCAGCTCTTTCTCGCCGAAGGATAAGAGGTCGGGTATGGAAATGATGCCTTTGAATATTTCCGACCCCTTATTCGAATGGTAGGCGCCGTGGGAAGAGCGGAGGTTGAGGCCCAGCACGCGGCGTATCTTGTCTATGCGGTCCCATATCGCCTGCAGGCTCTCGCCCGAGGCTATGTGGTCTATGACTATGCCCTTATCCACGGGTTTAATGCCCACCTTATACTCGGGCTTGCCGCTGGGCTCGATAGGCGCTTCTATGACGAAGGCTTCTTCGCGCTCGGGGGCCGCCCTGCCCTGCCCCGCAAAGTCCTGGCCTATCCTGCCCGCGAGCATGGCCATCTCTACGGCGCGGGTGTAGTAGCCGTTGGCAGACTGGCCGTCCCAGCCGTTCAAGGGCGTGTCGTCGAGCCAGGCGGGTATGGTGGGGGCCAGGCGGTCGCGAGGCAGGGGATGGTAGAAGCGCGTTCCTTGGGGCAGCTTGTCCAGCATGTCCCTGCGGAAGCTCACGGCCTTGCGCAGTCGCGGCGCCTTTTCGAGCACCGACTCGCCCATGCGCTCGAGCTGTAGGCGGGTGAAGTACCACAGCGGGGCCACCGCGCCGGAGGCCAGGTACTCGTCCAATGATTCGAAAAGCCGCAGCTCGTAGCCGTTCTTCCTCATGGCGTCAAGGTAGAAGGGAGGGAGGGCAAGCTCGGGAGGGGCCACGAGGTCCAGCTTAACCTTTCTGAAGAGCCTGAGGCCTTCGGCCTTGGAGTGCACGGTCCTGCCGTGGTAGAGGTCGCCCACGAGGGCTAAGTGTATAGCTTCGTCCTTCCAACCCAACTGCTCAAGGAAGCTGAACTCGTCCAGGAATTCCTGGGTGGGGTGCTCGTGCTTGCCGTCGCCGGCGTTTATGAAACTGGGCCTGGCGTAGCCCTGGCGCTCCGCCCAGGAGCCTAAAGAGTGCTCGAGCCAGGCGCACACGCCCTCCTGCTTGGAGCGCACGATGAAGCAGGATTCTTTGGCGTAGCCTATGAGCATCTTGAAGGTGTCGGTAACGCTTTCGTTCTTGGCGAAGGATGAGCTGGCGGCGTCGAACATGTTCACCCGCGTACGGTGGAACTCCGCGGCGTTGCGGAAGGATTCCCTGGTGCGGGTGCTGTTTTCG
>JBGSKZ010000024.1:0-6892 GCA_041741035.1 Treponematales bacterium | reverse complement strand
AGGCGGCGGCCAAGGCCAGCAGGGCTATCGAGGCGGCTAAGCTCAGGCGGACTGCCGCGGCGCCGCTAAAAGCGCCGAGGGCCCTAGGTATGCGCGCGGGTATCACGGTGCCGTAGTATCAACCGTAAAGCCCTACTTTATCAACATGAATATGCGCGGCGGCGGGCTATATGAGACTTTGTGGCTTGCGGAATCGGCTGAATTCGTTACACTAATAGGGGGCAGCGACCCTCGGTACGGCTGGAGGAAGCGTTATGGATATCCGCAACCTGATGGAAGACTACGTAAAAGCCACGGTCCACGAGCTATTCGACGCGGAGAAGAAGGGGAGCACGAGTACTTGGTGCAGCTGCGACCAGTGTAGAATGGACGTGGCCTGCTATGTGCTTAACAGGCTTAAGCCCGAGTACGTGATATCGGGCAGGGGCGTGGCCTACAGCGAGCAGGACTACCAGGAGAAGCTTCAGAAAACCGCCGACGTCGTGTCCTTAGTACGGGAAGCCTGGGCTAAGATCAACAGCGCGCCCCGCCCCTACCATAGCCATGGGGCCAAGCACGTGGAAGCGCCGGCGGCCAGCGGACCCCTGTACAACCTACCGCCCATCATGGGCCGCATTTTTAACGGCAACAACTTCGAGCCTATCGCCTCCGGCTCCATAGAGTTGCATAGCGACGAAGGCCTCATGCCTATGATAGACGCGAACTGGCAGAATCCTTATCCCATGGTGCAGAATACCGCGGGCACCTTTATATTCTGGCCTTCGCCCGTGGCCGCCGCGAGCGTGGGGGAGAAAAAGCGTTTCAGCTTTACTATAGCGGCCGCCTTGAGCGGCTTCGACGCCTTGTCGCATTTCCTGGAGCTCGACCTCGAGGCGGAAGCGGAAGCGGTGCGCAGCTTTTCCCTGGCCAAGGTGCATAAGCTGCCCGACCTCTACGTCTTCCCCGCCTGAAGGCCTAGCGCATCATAGAGGCTAGTTCCCAGGCGGGTACCAGCTCAAGGTAGAACAGCAGATCCAGCTCGCCCCGTTCCTCTATGCGCCTCATCTTGTAGAGGCGGTACGCTATCATCCTGTCCGTCGGCGGCGGCATGGGCAGGGGACGGCCGTTCATATCCACGATATCGTTGATGCGCAATACCCGGTCGGTTTCCTGCCGCTCCCCGTCGGGATAGACGAGCCAGCGCGTTTCTATGGTCATAAACGGATTGTATAGGCGCGGCCAAAGCGCCGCAATACCCCCCGAAAAACCGCCCGTTTCTCCAATATCGATGCCCGAAATGGCCTAATCGCGGTAGTGCTACACAAATGTTTAGTACTATTCTCTAAAAATGATTCTGTCGAGTAATTTCTGTACTGCCAGTTTCGTTGACAAGGTGGGCCATTGGGGTAGTATATAGACAGCAAGTGGGAAAAAGTGGGAGAAAAAGGGAACTAGTGGCATGGACTTGGTAACCGGGGAGTTCAGGAACACCCTCGACGACAAGGGAAGAATATCTCTGCCGGTAAAGCTCAGGGCAGGTTTGTCGACGAACGTGCTGGTCGTTACCCAGGGCCTGGATAAATGCCTGTGGCTGTTTACGCCTGAGCGCTGGACCGCCCTCTCGGACCAGATCTTTTCCTCCACCAGCCTCTTCCATCAGCAGGCGCGCATTATTCAGAGGCGCATCATAGCGCCGGCTCAGGAAGTGGAGATAGACAAGGCCGGCCGTATAGCCGTTCCACAGAGCCTGCGGGAGTACGCTTCGCTGAACAAGGACTGCGTGGTACTGGGCATAACGAACCGGCTGGAAATTTGGGACGCGGATACCTATAAGCAGTGGCTGGACGCGACCGAGGCCGAGTTCGCCGCCGCTTCCGAGAGCTTGAACATACAGAACCTATAAGGATGGTTGGAGCCGTGGAAGGATTCCATGTGCCGGTATTGCTCAGGGAAAGCCTGGCCTACCTGGAGCCCCCGAGCCCCGATTGCCTCATGGTGGATGCTACCCAGGGCTTAGCCGGGCATTCCATAGCCTTTCTGGAGAAGTACCCCGGCCTGCGGGTATTGGGCGTCGATGCCGACCCCGAAATGCAGGCCATGGCAAAGGCCCGCCTTGCGCCCTACGAGGGGCGGACGAGCTTCGTGCACGCGTTCTTTGATGAGTTTTTTAAGGATTTTCGGGGCGTAAAGGAGCGCCCGGGGTTAATTCTCTTCGATTTTGGCGTTTCCATGTATCATTTCCGGGAAGCGAAGCGGGGATTCAGCATGCAGGGCGACGAGGCCTTGGACATGCGCCTGGATCCTTCGACTGGGAGGACCGCTTCAGACCTGGTGAACGAACTCGATGCGCGCGAACTTGCCAGAATCCTAGCAGAATACGGGGAGGAGCCCTTTGCCCGCTCTATAGCTGACACTATAGTGCGGGAGAGGAACGCGGCGCCCATAGAATCCGCCAAGAGGCTCGCTGAGCTGATAAAATCCGCCGTGCCGCCTAAAATGCGCTACGGCAGGGTTCACCCGGCGACGAGGAGCTTTCAGGCCCTACGCATAGCGGTCAACGACGAGCTCGGCAGGATAAGCCGCGCCATCGAGGACGCTATCGAGTGCCTGGCGCCTGGCGGCATCGTGGGCGCCATCAGCTTCCATTCCCTGGAAGATCGCATAGTCAAGCTTGCTTTCCGCGAGCGCGCCGTGAAACCGGTGCGGGACAAGTATAGGAACGGTCCCGCTGCGCCGATACCTCGCATAGAGGGTAAGCGCGGCATCATCGTCCTTACGAAAAAGCCCGTAGAGCCGGCCGAGGACGAGGTAGCGGCCAATCCCGCTTCCCGCAGCGCCAAATTTAGGGCGGCTAAAGCCGCGTACTGACACGGAAGGTATCTTGATGAAGCGCTTTTTGACCCTGTGCATGCTCCTTTCCATACCCCTCGCCCTGTTCCTGGTAGCGGCGCAAAGCGGCCGCTACTATGCCGCTACCGCGGAGATAAAGCGGCTTGAGGCCGCCCAATCGGAATGGATCGAGGAAAACCGAAAACTCCTTGCCAATATAGCCGTGGCCGGTTCCCGCCAAAGGGTGAGCCGGTCCATGGAAGAGGCCGAGGGCTACCAGTTGGTCAGCCCGGCCAAGACCTTGAGGATCCTGGTGTTGCCAGGAGGGGAGAAACGGGATGCCATACAAGGCGGGGGGCTTTAGCCCGGCATGGTTCGCCGCCGCAGCGGGCGCGGAACTACGTAGAGACTCCGGGCTCAGCCTCGAGCGGGTGGAAACCGATTCGCGTTCCGCCGGCCCCGGGGCCCTGTTCGTCGCGCTTAAGGGCGAGCGGGTGGACGGTCACGACTACGCCCTGTCCGCCGCCGCGTCCGGCGCCGGGGCTCTGCTGGTTTCCCGCTCTTGGTACGATAAAGCCGGTAAGGCGTCCTTCGACGCCTGGCTGCAAGCCAGGCCCGCGGGAGCCGCGCTTCCCGCCCTTATATGCGCTGACGACACGCTCGCCGCCCTTCAAAAGGCCGCCGCCGCCTGGCGCGCCCTCTTTCCCGACCTTATACGCATAGGCGTTACCGGCTCGTCCGGCAAGACGACGGTCAAGGAATTGCTCGCTTCCATATTGGGCCAGTCGCGCAGGGTGGTAAAGAACCCGGGCAACCTTAATTCCGAAATAGGCCTTCCGGCCTCGCTCTTCCTCATACGGCCCGATCACGAGATCGCCGTATTCGAGCTGGGCATCAACCGCGTAGGCGAGATGGATATACTCGCCGCGGCCTACGAGCCCGACTGCGCCGTCATCAACAACATAGGCAGCGCCCATATAGGCATGCTCGGCGGCACGCGCCAGGGCATAGCCGCCGAAAAGAAAAAAATCAGCTCGCGCTTTAATGGCGCGCAGACCCTCATAGTGCCCGAGGACGATGAGTTCCGCGACTATCTCCTAAGCGATGTGCGCGGTCGCGGGCTATGCTTCGGCCCTCGCTCGCAGGGGGGCTTCGGGGGCGCCCGCAGCCTTGGCCTTGAGGGCTGGGAACTCGAATACGGAGGCCTCTCCTGCCGCCTAGCCCTGCCAGGCGCCCATAACCTTATGAACGCCCTGGCCGCCATTCAGGCCGCCTCGCTCCATGGCGCAAGCGCAGCGGACGTTAAAGCCGGATTGGAGGCGATACGGCCCCTGTCCGGCCGCTCCGAATTCCTGCGCGGAAGCGTGAGCGTCGTAAACGACTGCTATAACGCCAATGCGGAAAGCATGCTCGCCGCGCTCACCTTTTGTGACGACGCCGAATTGGCCGGCAGGCGCATATACGTGCTGGGTTCCATGAAGGAGCTGGGCGACGAGAGCCCCGAAGCACACCGCAGGCTGGGCGGGCAGGCGGCGCGTTCCAAGGCGGACTGCCTCTTTTTCTACGGTGAAGAGGCGTTCGCCGCCTATGAGGCGGCCAGGGAAGCGCCGTTTTCCGGAGCTCTCCGCCACTTCACCGATTTTGACGACTTGGCGGCGGCTTTCCGCCGCGAGCTTCGCGAAGGCGATACGGTGCTCCTTAAGGCCAGCAGATCTATGGCCCTCGAGCGCCTCTTGGACGTAATCAAGGATTTCGGAGGGACCCATGTTTCTTGAGTGGCTGTATCCGCTGGTAAAGTATTTTACCCCCTTGAACGTCTTCCGTTACCTTACCTTCCGTTCCGCCTACGCGGCGGTAAGCGCCCTGCTCATAGCCTTCCTCTTCGGCCCTGTCATCATAGCCAAGCTGAGGGAAATTAAGTTCGGCCAGTCCGTGCGCCTGGACGGCCCCGAGAGCCACCTGGTAAAGACGGGCACCCCCACCATGGGCGGGCTCCTCATACTGGCGGCGGTTACCACGGCCACGATACTCTGGGTAGACCTGGATAACCGTTACGTGTGGATATGCTTAGGCGGCATGCTCGGGCTGGGCTTCGTGGGCTTTTTGGACGATTGGCTCAAGATCAAGCGCAAGAACTCGGACGGCCTGACGGCCAAGGCTAAGCTCGTCGGGCAGTTCCTCGTGTCGCTCGCCGTCGTTATGGCCCTCTATCTTTCGCGCACGCCCGAAACCACGCTACTCTACCTTCCTTTCTTCAAGAACCCCGTGGCCGATCTGGGCATCGTATGGATACCCCTGGCCGTCGTATACATCATGGGCTGGTCTAACGCGGTTAACCTGTCGGACGGGCTCGATGGCCTGGCTACGGGCCTCGTCATCATGGCCGTCATAGCCCTGGGCATTATCACCTACCTGTCGGGCCGGGCTGACTGGTCCGAATACCTTGGCATACCCTTCATACGCGGCTCGGGCGAGCTTACCGTATTCGTGCTGGCGCTTTTAGGCGCCTGCGTGGGCTTTCTCTGGTTCAACGCCCATCCGGCCGAGGTGTTCATGGGCGACGCGGGCTCGCTGAGCCTCGGCGGCGTCCTGTCCATACTCGCCATCGTGGTAAAGAAGGAAGTGCTGCTGTTCATTATTGGCGGCGTTTTTATATTGGAGGAGCTTTCCGTAATCGTGCAGGTCATGTACTTCAAGGCTACCAAGGGCAAGCGGGTATTCCGCATGGCCCCCCTGCATCATCATTTTGAGCTGGTGGGATGGAAAGAGACCAAAGTAGTTATGCGCTTTTGGATCCTGGGAGGGCTGTTCGCCATAATAGCCCTCTCTACGTTGAAGATTCAGTAAGGGAGCGGAATGAGCGACGTATTTTCTATGGAACGCCCCTTAGGGCGCTCTCAAGGCGACGCCGCCCTGCTCGGGGCGCTGGTGCTGGCCGTCGGGCTGGGACTCGCCAATCTCTACTCCGCATCTTACGGCTACGCCCTCGCTCTGGGGCGCGGCGCTTCCTATTTTGCCCTGAGGCAGGCCTTATGGCTCGTGCCTTCCGCCGCGGCCTTCATAGTCATAGCGGCCGTGCCCCTCGCCCTATGGCGGGCCTTAGCCGGTCCCGCCGCCCTGCTCAGCATAGCCCTTCTCGTGCTGCCCTTCGTGCCCGGCCTCGGCATAGTCAAGAACGGCGGCATACGCTGGTTCGGCTTCGGTTCGTTCAGCATTCAGCCCTCGGAGCTCTTTAAGCCGGTCTTGGTGCTCTACCTGGCGCATATCCTGGCGAAAAAGGAAGAACGGCTCAACGATATCATGCGCGGCGTACTGCCGCCGCTGGCGCTCGTGGGCTTAGGCATATTCATCGTGCAGCTGCAGAACGACTTTTCCACGGCTATGCTCCTGGCGGCCATAGCCCTGTGCATGTTCTGGATAGCCAAGGTTCCCTTAATCTTTTTCATAGCCGCGGGCAGCGTGGCCCTGCCTCTCGTGGCCCTTACCGTGCTTACCTCCGATTACCGGCTCAAGCGCGTGGTAGGCTTCTTGGCGCCTCGCTTCGATCCGGCCGATCTATCGTATCAGGTGAACGGGTCGATAAAGGCCATACGGGCGGGCGGCCTATGGGGCAAGGGCATAGGGCAGGGGAGCCTGAAGCTCCGGAGCATACCCGCGGTGCAGTCCGATTTCATTTTCTCCGCCTGGGCCGAGGAAACCGGCTTTATCGGGGTACTGCTCTTTACCGCCCTCTGGGCCTTCATACTCTATCGGGCCATACGCATATCCTTCGGGGCGGCGGATAGCTACCGCTCCTATCTGGCCTTCGGAATGGCTTTCTATTTAGGCCTTCAGACCCTGGTGAATATCATGGTGGCGGCGGGAGCCGTGCCCGCCACCGGCTTGCCCCTGCCCTTCTTCTCCTCGGGCGGCTCGGCTTTGCTTTCTACGGTCATCGCGGCGGCCTTCATATTCGCCGTATCCAAGGAACAGCGCGCGGAAGCGCGGAATGAAGGGCGGACGAGCCATGACTGATTACGCCCTGCCCGAAAGGGACTATCGCTGGCCGCAGGCGCAGCGCATGGATCGCGGGTCCGGCCAAGGT
>JBGSKZ010000023.1:0-3156 GCA_041741035.1 Treponematales bacterium | reverse complement strand
GCCGCAGAGCGCCACGATAGCGGGGCCGGCTTCAGGCATGCTTGCCGGCATGTTTGCCGGCAAGCCTGACGGAGTCAGCGGCGGGGCAGGCTCAAACGGGCCGGCGGGCTCGGCGTAGCGCAGGAGCCCAGCGTCCTCGAGCGCGCGGAGCATAAGGGACGCCGCCCGCTCCATAAGCCGGTCCGCGCTTAAGAGGTAACGCTCCTGGGCGCGGGCGTCGAGGGCCGAGGCTTCCCTCGACGATATGAGCGGCCTCAAGGCCGTAATACCCCGAGCACGCGGTCGAAGCGCCACCACACGACCCGCGCCTCATAGCGCGAAGCCAGGAGCGCCGAAAGTATGCCGTCGGAGGACAGATAGAAGGATTTGTACATAAGCTCGTCAGGCTCGACGATGATGGAAAAACGCGATATGGTTTTGCTCGCCGGGTCATACACGCCAAAATACGTGGAGCCGTCGTCGTCCACCGAGGACAGGAATACCGCGTTGAGCGCGGTTCCAGCCAAGTCCCAGCTGCGGGCCACGGGCTTGGCGTTGCCCTTTTCCGGAACCATAGACTCGAAGCCAGGCAACTCGTAGCGCTCGAGGTACACGCCGCTGGAACGCGAGAGTAGCCAGGCCCAACTTGAGGCGAATTCTATGCCCGTCCTGGCCTTGGTATCCTGGTCCACCACGTCCCGGTAGTAGTCGATCTTGAGCAGGAGGTTCTTTCCATCGGGGCTGAGGGCTATGCCGTCCATGGAAGGGAAGAGCTGGGCGTCCTCCTCCGGGCGGGGCAGGTTATCGCGGCGTATCGTTACCGTGGACAGGAGTATGCCCCTGGGGTCGAACCAATAGGCGGTCCAGCCATCGCCGGAGAGCGCTATCACCACGCATTCGTCGTCCGGGCTTAAGTAGAGGCCGTATATCAGAGGAAAGGGCGTGCCGCCTACGCCTTCCTGCCCTAGGAAATCCATGTATTCTCCCTCGCGGGAGAAACGCAGCACCACGTACTCCAGGCTCGACTGGCTGGCCTCGTCGTAGGAGCGCCGTTCCTCGGGCACTCGCTCCTCGACGAAGATGGTGCGGCGCGAATCTATGGCTACCTCGCCCGGCGCGGTGAAGGGGTAAGGCCTGGCAAGCCGGCCCTGCGACTGATCGCCGGGCTCGGCGCGCTTGAGCACCACCGGCGCGGGGTTCTTGTCGGGATTGTATACCATGGACAAGAGGTCCCCGAAGGACGAGAGCGATATGACCTTGCCCGCGTTGCCGTTGCTTATGAAGAAGATACCGTCGCGCATGGCCAGGCGGGTCTTGAGGGCCGGGGCGTTGCCCTCCAGGTTGAAGAGGTTAAGCTGATCCTCGAGCACGCCATAACCAAGGGTAAAGAGCTGCTCCCGCTGCAATAGCTGCACGTCTTTGCTGTCCGAGCAGGAAAACAGGAGGGCTAGCGTAGCGGCGGCTATGATGTATGGCGAGTTCGTGCGCACGGGGCAACCTCCGGGTATGGCGGGCGGCGCGGCTTCGCTCCCCGCATAGGGCTTGCTTGACCGCTCCTCCGTAAAAGATATAGAGTAAGCATCATGGCGTTCAACCCCCTAACGGCGCTCTTCGGATCCAAGCGAGAGCGCGACGTAAAGATAATCCTTCCCCTCCTGCACGCGGTAAACGCGCAAGAAGCCTGGGCCATGTCCCTCAAGGCCGAGGAATTTCCCCTTAAGACAGCCGAGCTCAAGGCCCGCCTGGCGGAGGGAGCCGCCCTGGACGATATCGTGCCCGAGGCCTTCGCCCTTGCCCGCGAGGCCGCCCGGCGCGTCCTCGGCGAGCGCGCCTTCGACACGCAGATACTCGGCGGCATAGTGCTGCACGCCGGCCGCATCGTGGAGATGAAGACCGGCGAAGGCAAGACCCTCTCCTCGGTGCCGGCCGTGTACCTCAACTCGCTCACCGGCAAGGGCGTGCACGTGGTCACGGTGAACGACTACCTCGCCGAGCGCGACGCGTCCTGGATGGGCCGCGTATACGCCTACCTGGGCGTAAGCGTCGGGGCCATACTATCCGCCATGGAAAGCGACGCGCGCCGCGAGGCCTACGCCAAGGATATCACCTACGGCACGAACAACGAATTCGGCTTCGACTACCTGCGCGACAATATGGCCATGGACCCCTCCCGCAAGGTGCAGCGGGGGCATAATTACTGCGTAGTCGACGAAATAGACTCCATACTCATAGACGAGGCGCGCACGCCCCTCATAATTTCCGGCGCGGCGGAAGACGACACCTACAAGATAGGCGAAGTGGTGCGCTTAGCCCCCCAGCTGGTCGAGGTGGAGAAGGATCCGGATACCGGCGAGTACCCTAAAGAGGAAAATG
Source organism: Treponematales bacterium (assembly GCA_041741035.1). GTDB lineage: Bacteria > Spirochaetota > Spirochaetia > Treponematales > UBA12059 > UBA5200. Next base: position 804 of record JBGSKZ010000023.1, on the reverse strand, counting down.
GCGAGGAACTCAAAGGCGACTATAAGATCGAGGAGAAGAACAAGAAGGTGTCTTTTACCTCGGACGGCCTGGCTAAGATAGAGGATTTGCTTAAGCGCCGCAATCTTATTACCGGCTCGCTCTTCGACGAGCAGAACTTCGAGTTCACCCATTACTTTGTGCAGGCCGTGCGCGCGCGGGAGCTCTTCCACAAGGACGTGGAATACGAGGTGCAGGACGGCATGGTGCAGATAGTAGACGAGTTCACCGGGCGCATACTGCACGGCAGGCGCTATTCGGACGGCCTCCATGAGGCCATCGAGGCCAAGGAGCGCATCAAGATAGCGCGCCGCAACCGCACCCTGGCCACCATAACCTTCCAGAACTATTTCCGCCTCTACGACAAGATAGGCGGCATGACCGGCACGGCAGAGACCGAGGCTACCGAATTCCAGCGCATTTACGAACTGGACGTCGTGGTCATACCCACAAACCGCCCCCTTGCCCGCGCCGACGAGGACGACCTCGTATTCCTCAACGAGGGCGAAAAGCACGACGCCATATGCGACGAGATACAGGAAGCGCATAACAAGGGCCAGCCCATACTCGTAGGCACCGTGAGCATAGAGAAGTCCGAGGGCCTGTCGGCCGCGCTCACCCGCCGCGGCATACGCCACGAGGTGCTCAACGCCAAGAACCACGCACGCGAGGCCATGATCATAGCGGAAGCCGGCTCCAAGGGCGCCGTCACGATAGCCACGAACATGGCGGGCCGCGGCACCGACATAAAGCTCGGCGGCAACCCCGAGTTCCGCGCCCGCAAGC
>JBGSKZ010000022.1:0-3943 GCA_041741035.1 Treponematales bacterium | reverse complement strand
GCTCAGGAGGAGGCTCAGGAGGGGCTTTTTGTTCGGAAGCCGCGGCGCGGGCGATGGCGGATACCGAACGAACGTAGATATAGTAATCGTTATCAAGCTCATAAAAGCCAGGAATATGCCCTATGGTCTGAAAGCTGTTCGTGTTAAAAAAGCCGTCGCCAATGGCGCTTTCCTTCAGGCGCGACGTTTCCACCCGTACCACGGCATAACGCTCGCGCCGGGCTATCTCATCGTCAAGAAGCTCTAGCAGTCGCGGCCCGACGGCCTTGTTCTTGTAGTCCCTGCCTACCACGAAGGTATGAATATCGAAGGTATATTCGGTGTTCGGCGAGCGGTAAAAGAGGCAAAAACCGGCCAACACGCGACCGTCTCTCAGCTCTATAAGCTCGTAAGGCTTGCCGGGGCTTTCTTTCCAGGCCGCTAGCGTTTCCTTCAGGATATCAAGCTCAATATCCCTGTAAGCCCCCGTTTCAAGGGTTAAAAGCTCATATTCGCGTATATTGATCATTACTTCGTAATCCTTAGGATATAGCCGGGCTTTCCGGTAATTTGTAAATGCATTGATTATAATAAGGCAAGAGCCGCGAATAATCTAGGCTTTATGACTCGTTTTTACAATCGCGGCTTGGCTCTGCGCCAAGCTGCCAGGCTATGGCCGCTCAGGCACTAGCCCTTTATTTTCATGGCTTTTTTGCCGACAATGAAAAAGCATAAGCAAAATCGAATCCTATGGTTCGAGTAAGGATGGACGACAGTGGCGCATTATACGCTCGCGAACGCCGAAATCGTTTCCGGCACGAGCATAAAGCACAAAGGCTCAGTGTCAGTCTCCGGGGCAAGCTTGACGGCTCCTGACAGTAAGGGCTCGAGCTTCGATCTCAGCGGCAAGTCATATATATACCCGGCTCTCATCAATATTCATGATCACATGCGGGGTAACTACCTGCCGAGGGTCGGCCCTAAGAAGGGCCGGTTTTACCTCAACTGGTCGTATTGGGACGCCGACTTGAAATCCTCAACAGTCTACGAAGAGCGCGCAAACCTCAGCGTAGACACTATGTACTACCTGTCAGCATATAAAAACCTATTCTCCGGCGTAGCTACCGTCAACGACCATTTCCCCCATGAGATCAACGATCCCTACATCCCTTTTTTACCCATACGCGTGATAAAAGAATATACGCTTGCCCATGAATGCTCATCCTATGACCTTAAATGGGGCAAAGGCGTCAAAATCGAGCATGACCTGGCCGTGGAAAAGAATTGGCCCTTCATTACCCATCTTGAGGAAGGTTTCGACCTGGAAGCGCAGGACGGCGTTGGCATACTCGAGCGCATGGGCTGCCTTGACGACAAGGACGTGTTCATACATTGCATAGGCTTTTCAGACGAGGATATAATGAAGGCCGCGAAGGCCGGAGCCTCGATTTCCTGGTGCCCCGCCTCAAACTTGTTCATGTTCAACGCCACCTGCAAGATTCGAAAGATACTCAAAGCGGGAATTAACGTGTCTATCGGAACGGACTCCACCCATACCGGCTCAGTAAATCTACTCGCCGAGATGAAATTCGCCCGGGAAACCTATCGCAAGCTCTATGGGGAAGACTTGGACGCCAAGACCATCTTCCAAATGGTGACCGTTAATCCCGCGAAGGCCTTCCGGATAGAGGACAAATCGGGAACACTCGACGAGGGTAAGCGGGCCGATGTCCTGGTGCTTAAGGCTAAGCACGAGGATCCCTATGAAAACCTGGCCCACGCCCACATGGAGGATATCGAATTCCTCTCCGTAGACGGCCAGCCGGTCTATGCCGATGAGCGTTTCGCTGAGCTCATGCAGGGTCCCAAACACGAAACGATACGCGTAGGCGATAGGAATATGAGGGTTAAGGGTAGCCCGCTTACCCTCTATCGTTCGGTACGAAAAGCCGTCGGTTTCGAAAAACGCCTCGATTATATGCCCTTCGAATGCTGAAAACGCTATGCGCGGTGGCACGCAAGGCGCACTTGTACTATAATGAGCGGGCGGCTAGGATATGAAAAGCGCCGATCTATATAAGATTGTTGAGGGGAGACGATGCCCAAGATAGGGACTTACCGCGCCAACTCGGTCATTTACTTTCAGGGAGACCAGGGCGATAAAATATTCGTGCTCCAAACCGGCAGGGTAAGCCTAAACTATAACGACATAGAGACGGGTAAGGACATACGCGAGGTAATCCAAACCGGCGAGTTTTTCGGCGTGAAAAGCGCTCTAGGCCGCTATCCTCGCGAAGAAAATGCCGTCGTGCTCCAGGATGCCGGCGTGCTCATGTTCACCGTGCCAGAATTCGAGCAGTTCGCCGCGTCCAACATACGCATTATAATAAAGATGCTTAAAGTGTTCTCCAATCAGCTACGCAGGATACACAAACAAGTGGAGAACCTGATGGAGAATACCAGCGCCGTAAGCGCGGAAGTAGGCTTGTTTAAGACCGGCGAGTACTATCTCCGAAACCGGATGTACTCCCAATCGCGCTATGTATTTAGCCGTTACCTCACCTATTACCCCGCAGGTCGCGTCGCCGAGCAGGCGGCTCGCTTTATGGAAGCCTCGGAAACCGCCTTAGCCCGTTATGGCGATGGCAAAGGCCCCGCTCCGCTCGCAGGAGCGGCCTCGAGCGCCCCCCGCCCCGCTTCAAGCGCGGAGGCCGATACCCCCAAGACAGCGACGAGCGGCGGCCAGGCTCTTTCCGATGCCGCTAAAGACTACTATAACGCAGTGAGTTTACTCACCCAGGAAAAGTATCAGGAAGCACTTAAGGAATTTAAGCGAATAGCGGACGGCTCCGGAGACCCGGAATATTCGGCTAAGGCGGAATTCGATCTTGGCCGCTGCCTCTTTGCCCTGGCCCAGTGGGACGCCACTATACAGCACTACACCGCCATAATCCAACAAACGCCGCGCCACCCCGATATGTCCGATATACTCTATATTATGGGGCAGTGTTGGGAGAAAAAGGGCGACAAGGCGCGGGCGCAGGGCTTCTATAAGAAGGTTCTCTCCATGCCCGGCGACGACGATTCCAGCGCCCGCATTCGGGCCAAAAAGGCCTTGAACGCAATAGGAGGAGCCTAGCCGTGTCCGACCTTGCCGGCTTCAGCCGCTTCGCCCGCACTTACCAACCCGGAGAGCTCATATTCTCGGAATACGAGCCGGGAGACAGCTTCTACCTCATTCAGGCCGGGCGCGTCCGCATAACCAAAATAGTCGGCGATATAGAAAAAAACATCGACATTCTGCAAGCGCCGGAAATTTTCGGGGAGATGGCCATACTCGAAGGCGCGCCCCGCTCGGCCACCGCCATCGCCGTCGATACGGTCAAGGTACTTGAGTTCAATCGCGCCAATTTCGAGATACTCATGATGGGCAACCCCCAGATAGCACTTAGGCTCCTCAGGCTCTTTACCAAGCGCATATACGACCAGAAGCGCCGCTTCATGATCCTTACCCTCGACGACCCGCAAGCGCGCATCGCCGACGTTTTCCTTATGCTCCACGAAACCCAAGGGCCTATCAATCAAGGAGCCGCCGAACTCGATGGCGACAAGCGCGAGTTCAAAGTAACCGTGGACGACGTAGCCCACTGGGCAGGCATGAACATGGCCGACGTGCAGACCATACTCGGCCATTTCTCCAATCAGCGACGTATTGAACTCTACCAAGACAAGATCGTCGTCAAGAATATCAACGATTTCACGCGTTTCGTAAACTCCAAACGTAAGAAGTAGTTAGTTCCCCGAACCTTATTGCTTCCACGCCTCCTACGAAGCCATGGCATACTTGGGCACATAGTCCTTCCCCTCTTTTAAGGGCGTCCGATGTGCTTTCATCCAAACCCTTGTCTCTTCATCATTTAAGCGTAGCTTTGAAAGAAAGGGCCTGTCCGTGTAGTAGCCCTGC
>JBGSKZ010000021.1:0-2836 GCA_041741035.1 Treponematales bacterium | reverse complement strand
GGCCGCCGGCCGCGTGGCCATGCGCAGCCATGAGGACAGCTCCGGAGGCGTGGCCTTGAAGCGCCCCGCCGTCCGCATAGCCCATACCAAGAGCCGAGAAGGCGCCGGCACGGCCCGGAGCCCCGAAGCCAAGACCCCGAGCGCCAAGACCGCCATTGCCCTCAGGGACGAAGGCATTAAGGGCAAGGTCGCCGACGACGGCGATTTCGAGGAGTTCTAGCCGACTTTAGTACGGGAGCCTGGGCCATAACGGAGAGGCTCCCGCCTTTTTTTCTCCGCTTCGGCTCCGAGAGCCAAATCCAGCCTATCCCGGGCTAAACAATAGCTATAAGCAAAGTTTCGCTTCCCCAGCCAGGTCCAAGTGCCTATAATGAGGCCGTACGAGTACGGGTTCGGTCATGGGCCTTGGGGCGGCGCCTGCGGGGCGGCCCTGGACGCCAGGCCGGCGGCTTATCCGCCGGGGCCGAAAAGTCTGCGCAGCGCATAGGCGCGAAATGGCGAAACGGTATGGCACGAAAAAAAATCATCCTGGGCAAGAAAAATCTCAAGCGTTTCTTTTCCTATCTAGCGCCTTATTGGGGCCTCTTCGCGGCCGGCTTCGCGGCCATGCTCGCGGTTACCGCGGCGCGGCTGGCCGGGCCGCTCATACTACGCGAGCTCGTGGACAAGGCCATACCCGCCAGGGATTTGAGCCTTATGCTACGCTACGCCCTGGCCTACCTTGGCCTCATCATCGTCATGGGAGCGCTCACCTACTTCCAGACCATGCTCATCGTGCGCTTAGGCCTGAACGTGGTTACCCGGGTAAAGGACGAGCTCTTCTCCCATCTCCTTACCCTGCCGGTGTCCTATTTCGACAAGCACCAGGTGGGCGAGCTCATGGCCCGCGTGGAGAACGATACCGAGAAGGTTAAGCAGCTCTTCAGCGAGACGGGCATCATGCTCGTTACCAACATAGTCTATTTCCTAGGCATGTTCGCCGTGTTCTTTAGCATGGACGCGCGGGTAACGTCGTTCATCTTCATACCCATACCCTTTTTCATGGCCGCCTTCCTGTTCATGTTCGACAAGCTACGCCCGCTCTACGAGAAAGCCAGGAAAAAGTACGCGGAGATCACAGCGGTAGCCACCGAGTTCGTGCAAGGCATAGAGATATTGCAAGCCTTCAACCGCACGGAGTACGCCGCAAAGAAATTGGACGCCGCCAGCAAGGATAAGCGGGACGTGGAGATCAAGGCCGGGCTCTTCGAATATACCTTCATGGGCGGCATGGGCTTCCTCGCGGGCCCCATGTTCCTGGTGCTCATCATACGGCTCGTTACGCCCAACATATTCTCCGGCGCGCTGACCGTGGGCACCCTGCTCGTGTTCATCGAGTACGGCATGCGGCTGTTCGAGCCCCTCTTCGCCATAGGAGAAAACATACGCGGCATACAGCAGGCGCGCGTGGCCATGAGCCGCATATTCAGCATACTCGACCTGGAGCCCGAGGAGGCCCTGAACGCCGCGGGCGAAAAGCCCAGCTTCCAGAAGTCCATAAGCTTTAACAAGGTGAGCTTCTCCTACAAGGAAGGCGAACCGGTGCTCGACGCGGTATCGTTCACGGTGAAAAAGGGACAGACCGTGGCGCTGGTCGGCGCGTCGGGCTCGGGCAAGACCACCACGGTGAGCCTGCTTTGCCGTTTCTACCCGTATACCGAAGGCGAGATACTCGTGGACGGCAGGCCCCTGCAGGCGCTGGACCTCAAAGCCTGGCGCAGGATGATAGGGCTGGTGTTGCAGGACATCTACCTCTTCCCCGGCACCATACTCGAGAACGTGCGGGTGTATGACGACGAGGTGAGCGAACTCGACGTATTCGGAGCGCTCAAAACTGTGCACGCCGCCGATTTCGTGCAGCGCCTGCCCAATGATCTCCGTACCGAGCTGCACGAGCGCGGCGCCAACCTGTCCATGGGCGAGAAGCAGCTTCTGTCTTTCGCGCGGGCCGTGGCCTTCGACGCCGACATCATCATCATGGACGAGGCCACAGCTAGCGTGGACGTGGCCACGGAGCGCAAGATACAGGAAAGCATGGGCGAACTCCTTAAGGGCCGCACGGCTATCATCGTGGCGCACCGGCTTTCGTCCATACTCAAGGCCGACAAGATCCTCTTCTTCAAAGACGGCCGCATCGTGGCCCAGGGCAGCCACGAGGAGCTCCTGTCCAGCCTGCCGGATTACGGGGAGCTGGTGCGGCTGCAATTCCCCGACCTCGAAAACGCCGGCCGCGACGCCGACGAACGGCTCGTAGCCTTGGAGACCCTCGCATGAAAACCGGCGATAAAATCAACCATTTAGCCTGGATACGCGCCATATGGAGCGAGAAAAAGGGCCTCGTGGCCCTGCTCTTCTTCCTTACCCTGCTCTCGAGCGCGGTGGCCGTAGTCTACCCCTATCTATCGAAGCTCCTGCTCGACACCATACAAGGGCTCCTTGAGAAGCCCGGCGCGGGCGATCCCATGGCCGAAGTAAACAGGATACTCATGGTATTCGTGGCCGTGGGCCTGGCCGGCTTCGTCGCATCGATCTTTCCCGGCATACGGGGCATGACCAATTCCGTGTTCGAGCACCTGATACGCGGCAAGTACTTCCGCAAGGTGCTGGCCAAGGATTACGGCTTCTTCGCCAAGTTCCCCTCGGGCGACGTGGTAACGAGGCTTACCGACGACCTGTACGATTTCCCCAAGCTGTCCTGGTTCCTCTGCTCGGGCATATTCAGGGCGGTGGAATCGATAAGCAAGGTGGCCTTCTGCCTCATCGCCATGTTCCTCCTGAACCCCAAGCTCACCCTGTA
>JBGSKZ010000020.1:0-2916 GCA_041741035.1 Treponematales bacterium | reverse complement strand
TCCGGCCTCGCCGGCTCCGGCCATATCGTTAAGGGCCTTTCTATAGCCAATGCCATACGCAGGGCGGGCCTGGATTGGGAGTATCGGATACTCAGCGTGCATACGCCCTTCGCAGGTTTAGCCGAGCGGCAGGGCGTCGCTATCGATACCATAAGCGCGGAGGATGAGCGCGCGCTCGGGCCGGGACTATGGCCGGAATCGGAATTGTTTAGGGCGATCGATGCCTATAAGCCCGACCTGCTTATCGTCGACCTGTTCTGGTTCGCCCTCGATAGCTTCATACGGGAGTTGCCCTGCAAAAAGGCCATACTCATACGGCAGGTGGATCCGGCCTTCTTCGCCATGCGTACGGCCGAGCGGGACCTGGTTTTCAGGACCGGGGATTACGATTTGGTAGCGGCCATAGAGCCGGGCTTCGATACGCCCTTCGCTTCGGAGCGACTTGAACCGCTCATAATGCGGAACAGGGACGAGCTGCTTCCTGCTGAGCGCGCAAAGCGGGACTTGGGCCTGGCGGCGGAAGATCAGGCCTGTTTCTTCGGCTTCAACGGCAACGCCTGGGAAGGCGCCGAGGTGTGGAAAAGCTTCGATTACCTGGAAGGCGAGGGCTGGAAGGTGGTGCGCTCGAGTAACCGCGAAGGCGGGCTTTTCCCCGCGGCGGATTGGTTCAACGCTTTCGAACTCCTGGTGGTTGGCGCGGGCTATAACGCCTTCTGGGAGGCGCGCTATTTCGGCAAGGAAGCCTTCTTCGCGCCTTTCCCGCGCAATTTCGAGGACCAGTACCGGCGCGTGCGTCTCTGCTCAAGCTACGAGCCAAAGGAGAATGGCGCGGACCAGCTGATACGGCGCTTAGCAGCGCTCTAAGCTGTCGTCGGCCGACGCTGCGCCTGGCGGGCGCGTTTCCGCGGCAGCTCGGCGCCTATTCGTCCAGGAACACCACGTCGTCGGGGCGCGCCACTACTTTGATGCCGCCGCCTGAGGCGCGGCCGCCGTTCTGCTCGGAACGCTTGCCCCGCGCCTCTTCAAGCTCCGCGGACGATAGAGCGCTTATGGCTTTAGCTTCGCCATTAATCAGTACCACGTCGCCCCGCTCAAAGCGCCCCTCCACGCCCACCACGCCGCGCGGCAGGAGGGAATTGTTAGCGCGCATGGCGGCCAGGGCGCCCTCGTCCACGCGTATGGCCCCTATGGCCCGCGAGTTCTTTATCCAGCGCTGGCGGTTCTTGAGACCAGAGGCCGCGTCGAAGAGGGTGCCCAGGCTTTCTCCCGCGAGTATGCGGCTTATGGCCTTGGGAGCCCTGCCGTGGGCTATGGCCACGCGGCAGCCGGCGTCCCGCGCTATGGCCACGGCCAGGAGCTTAGTCTTCATGCCTCCCGTGGAAAACTCGCTGCCCTTGCCTCCCGCCAGGTCCATGATGGCGGCGCTGAGCTCGGGAACGTAGGGCAGGCTCTTCGCCTCCGGGTTGCCGCGCGGGTCGGCATCGTAGAGAGCGTCCACGTCCGAGAGGATGACGAGCAGCTCGGCGTCTATCTTGCTGGCCACGTAGGCGGATAGCTGGTCGTTGTCGCCGAAGGCTATCTCCACCGTCGATACCGAATCGTTTTCGTTAAATACGGGCACGACGCGCCGCTCAAGGAGGGCTTCCACGGTGGAGCGCAGGTTCAGGTAGGCCGTGCGGCGGTCCCAGGCGTCGCGGGTAACGAGCAGCTGCGCCGCGGTGAGGCCGTACACGCCGAAGGCCTTGCGGTATTCGTCCATGAGCAGGGGCTGCCCTATGGCGGCGCAGGCCTGTTTGGAGCGCATGTCCTTGGGTTTGCGCTCCAGGCCCAGCTCTCGCGCTCCCATGCCCACGGCGCCGGAGGTGACGAGGAGTATCTGCTTGCCCGCGCGCATAAGGTCGGCTATTTCGGCGGCCACGCGGTGGAGGTATTCGCCGTCTATGCCGCCGCTCCCGTCGGATGGCCCGTCCGATATGCGGCCGCCTGAATCTTTTTGCCTGGTTATGGTGTTGGTGCCGATTTTTATGACTATGCGTTTGGCGGCGCGCAGGGCGGCCCGCGCCTCCAGCTCCCGCTCCCCGTTATCGGCCATGGCCGCCCCCCGCTTCTATGGGCAATTCCTCATGCTTAAAGCTTTTCTTGCCCGATGCGTAATCCGCTACGATCTGGCCTTGGCCTTCAAGCTTCCACTTGTAGGTCATGAGGCCCTCCATGCCCATGGGGCCGCGCGCATGCAGCTTGCCCGTGGATATGCCGAGCTCGGCGCCCAGGCCGTAGCGATAGCCGTCGGCGAAGCGGGTGCTGGCGTTGTGGTACACGGAGGCCGAATCGACTTCCGTCATGAAACGGCCGGCCGCCTCTTGGGAAGAGCATACGATGGCGTCGGTGTGGCCGCTGCCCCAGCGGTTTATGTGGGCTATGGCCTCGTCCAGGGAATCCACGACGCGCACGGCCATGGCGAGGGATAGGTATTCCGTAGCCCAGCTGCCGTCTCCCTTAAGGCGGCGCGTGGCCGAAGCGCCGAGCAGGGCGGCGCTCCTCGGGCAGAGCTCAAGGGACACGCCGGCCCCTTCCAGCGCCGCGGCGATACGGGGCAGGGCGCGCACGGCTATGTCCTCGTCCACGAGCAGGGTCTCGGCGGCGTTACAGGCGGCCGGATATTGGCTTTTGCTGTCGACGACGACGCGGCAGGCCAGCTCTATATCGGCGTCGGCGTGCACGTATACGTGGCAGACGCCGTCGGCGTGGCCGAGCACCGGTATCCGGCTTACGCTCTTGATATGCCTAACGAAATCGTTGGAACCGCGGGGAATCACGAGGTCCACGTAGCGCTCGAGGCCTAAGAGCTCGGCCACCTCGTCTCTCGTATCGATTTGCCCCAGCCACGCGGAGGGCAGCCCAGCCTCGGCGCCGGCC
>JBGSKZ010000019.1:0-1848 GCA_041741035.1 Treponematales bacterium | reverse complement strand
CGCGGCGGCCGTCGCCGAGGCGAGCGCCATGGCCTTAAAGCCCCTGCCCGCGCCGGCGGCCTGTAAAGGCAGCAGGAACGCGGGAGCAAGGCTCACCGTGGCGTAGAGTACCGCCGAGGCGACGCCGAGCAGCAGGGAGGAGCCATGGGTACGCAGGGCGGCTGGCAGCCGGCTCTGGGTCACGATCAGTCCGCTACGAAGGGAAGCATGGCCATCGAGCGCGAGCGCTTGATGGAGAGCGCCAGCGTGCGCTGGTGCTTGGCGCAGGTGCCGGTAATGCGCCGGGGCAGTATCTTGCCGCGCTCGGTTATGAAGCGGCGGAGCACGTCGGGCTCTTTGTAGTCGATCTTTACTTTCTGCGCGCAGAACTTGCATACCTTCTTGCGGAAGAAGCCCTTGCGGCCGCCGCGCCCGCCGGAGCGGTCGTCTTCGCGGCGGGGCTCGTCGTCGCGGGACTGCCTGTCGTCCCGGTCTCTATTCTGGTTCATGTCTGACATGGTTAATCTCCTTTAGGATCGTTGCCGTCAAAAGGACGGCTGCCGTTCTCAGAACGGTATATCGTCCGAAAAATCGTCGGACTCGGGGGCCCGCGAAGCGGGGCCTTGGGAGCGGGGCGCTTCGCCCTGCCAATCCTTGGCGCCGGAATACGAAGCCTGCTGGCCGCCTGAGCTATTCGGGCCTGGCGAGGAAGGTCCGCCCTGGCCGCCGCCGAGCAATTGCACGGTATTGGCGTTGATGACCACTTTGCTGCGGGTCTGGCCGTCCTGCTCCCAACGGTCCTGGCGCATCGTGCCTTCCACCGCCACGAGCTTGCCCTTGGTAAGGTACTGGTTGAGGCTCTCGCCCTGCTTGCCCCAGAGATCGACGTCCCAGAAGCTCGGTTCGTCCACCCACTGGTCGCCCTTCTTGCGCCTCGTGCCCGTGGCTACGGAGAAGTGGCATATAGCCTGCCCCGAATTCGTGAACTTGAGCTCCGCGTCCCTGGTAAGCCTGCCCACCAGCACGGCTACGCTTAAATCGGCCATACAGCCTCCTCGTTACTCGTCTATCCTGACGAAGAGGTACTTAAGGATACTCGTATTCAGCTTGAACACCTTTTCGGCGGCTATGATCTTGTCCGGCGCCATCTTGATGGTGTACAGGACGTAGCGGCCGCGCGGCCTGCCCTTGATCGGGTAGGTAAGCTGGCGCTCGCCCATTTCGTCTTCCTTGACGAGTTCAGCGCCCTGCCTCGTAAGCTCGGCGTGAATCGCCTCCTTGCCCAGACGGAACAGTTCTTCTTCCGTCGGGAAGATGGTCATTAGTTCGTAGGATCGCATGATGCCTCCCTGTGGTCTATGATCCGGCCCTAATGGGCGGATAAGGAGATGTAGAGCACCCGGGGCAAAACCCGGGGGAACGACAAATCGGGTCACTATAGCCTGGAAAGGGCGCGGCATTCAAGCGCTTGGAGCCGAAACTTCGGGCTTTGGTCCCTTTACCGAGCGTCCAAGATTGCATACACTAGAGCCATGCCCCATGTAGTGCATTATCAGGATGACCTCTTCCTCATAGACAGCCTGGCCCGCTTCCTGGCCGACGCATCGCGCCTGGACCCGGACCCCGATATCGTGGGGGAAGCCGTGCTCGGCGCGGCCAAGGCCGTGGACGCGGCCATACGCAAACTCAGGGATCTCATACTGGCCAATACCCACCTGGTGGAACGGCTGGACTACCTCAAGCTGCTCGCCCGGGCGGCCCGTACCGCCGGCGACGCCATCGAGGAGCTCATCAGGCCGCAGGGGCCCCTCGCTCAGCTCGTATCCAGCTCCGCCGACGAGCTTAAGCGCATGGCGCAGGCCCACCGCG
>JBGSKZ010000018.1:0-3273 GCA_041741035.1 Treponematales bacterium | reverse complement strand
CTCGGTATTCGTGGCGGGCTTCGTGGGCAAGGTGGCCTTCTTCCCGGTGGACGTGCTCGGCCTCGAAGGCGCGGGCTGCGCGTGCCGTCTACAGGGCAAGACGGTACAGGCGGGCAAGAAAGCGCCGGGCGTGGAAGCGGGCAAGAAGGGTACCCTGATGGCGCGGCCCGAATCGCTGCGCATAGGCGAGCCCGGGGCTGGCGTCGTGGACGGCACGGTGCGCCAGAACGTGTATCTGGGTTCAAGCGTGGAAAGCTTTATTGACACCGAGTACGGCGAACTGCTCGTGCAGATAGACGACCCCGCCGGCAAGAAAATAGCGGCGGAAGGCAGGCGCGTTTCCATTTCCTTCAACGAGGCCCAGGTACGCGTGCTGCCGCCGGAGAACGGCTAAGATTGGCCCGAGCCATTTAAATTTGTAATTGCGCCTGCCTGCGTTTATGATGCTTAGATCATGACGCGGCGCAGGCTATTTTTTAATTGCAGCATTTACGGACTAGCGGAAGAGGGCAAGGCCCACGCGGCCATGCTCGTTGGCAGGGACGGGCGCATAGAACGGCTATACGGGCGGGGAGAGAGCCTGCCTTCGGGCACCGCCCGCCTCGATATGGGCGGAAAGGTTCTTGTGCCCGCCTTCATAGACGCCCATGCCCATTTCATGGCAAAGGCCGCCTTGAGCGCTACCGCGCTCAATCTTGGCGAGCTCATAGACGGGCGGATACAGCCCGATTCCCTTGATGGCCTTAGGCAGGCCCTTGGCGTCCGGGCGGCCGCGACCCGAGGGCCGGTGCTCGGCTACGGGCTGTGCGTGGCGGCGCTCGCGGAGGGCCGCCTGCCGAAAGCCTCCGAGCTCGACATCTGGCTGCCCGGCAGGCAGCTAATCATCTTATCCATGGACGGCCACTCAAGCTCGTATTCGAGCGCCGCGCTTGCCAGGCTCGGAATAGCGGACCTGGCCGTGGATGGCATACTCTCCGGTGAGGCGCACGAATTTAACATGGGCAAGATAAACGCCCTTATCCTTAGGGAACTAAGCCCCGCCAAGCTTGCCCAGGGGCTTGCCGATACGCTTGGCGAAGCCCTAGGCCATGGCTTGTCGGCCATACACTGCCTGGAGGGCACCGAGGACGCGGAACCGGATCTTGGCTTCGCGCTGTTCAAGCTCCTAGCGCCGCGGCTTGGGATCAGGCTTAAGGTATGGATGCAGTACACCAGCGTAAAAAAAGCGGAGCGCCACGCGAAAATGCTCTCGTATAAGCGCGCCGGCGGCTGCTTGGCCTGGGAAATGGACGGTTCCGTCTCGTCGCGCAGCGCCGCCATGGACGAAGGCTACCTAGACGGTACGGGAACGGGCAGCCTGTATAGGTCCCCGCAGGAAGCCTACGAGCTTATAGCCCCATTCTACCGCGATGGCTGGCAGACCAGCGCCCACGCCATAGGCCCCCGCGGCATAGAATCCGCGTTGAGCGCATACGAACGGCTCATGGACGAAAACGGCGACGAGAACAATAAGTTGAGGCTGCGCATAGACCATTTTGAATTTCCACGACCCGATCAGATAGCGCGGGCGGGCGCGCGCAGGATAGTGCTTACGGTCCAACCGGGCTTCGCCTGGGCCGACGCTCGCTATATACACAGCTACGAGCGCGCTTTGAGCGCGGGCATGCGCGAGGCCCAATGCCCGCTGCGTTCGCTGCTCGACGCCGGCTGCGTCCTCTGCCTGTCTACCGACGCGCCTGTCCAGCCCTTCTCGCCTTTTCTGCAGATCGCCGGCGCGGTAAACCATCCCGTACCCTCGCAGCGCATATCGCTTCATGAGGCGCTGCTTGCCTATAGCTGGGCGGGAGCGTACGCATGTTTCGAGGAGCGGGACCGCGGAACCCTGGAGCCGGGTAAGTACGCCGATTTCGCGCTGCTCGATAGCGACCCCTTTCTCGCCGAACCGGATACGCTTCAGGACATACGCGCGCTTGGAACCTGGCATGAAGGGCGAAAGATGGCGCAGCCTCCGCGCTCGTTCATCGCGTTCATGGCGCGCCTTCTAGCAACGAAAAGGAGAACGATATGAGCTCTACTGCGGAAAACCGCCTCAGCTTCGTGGAAGCTACCGCGATAATCGCCGGCTATGGCATAGGCGGAGGCGTACTCGCGCTACCCTACCTCATCGCGAGAAACGGCTTAGCCGCCTCAGCCCTTATCGTGGCGGCTGCCTATGCGGCGAGCCTTATCCTTCATCTTTATATCGCCGAACTCGCAACGGGCGACGGCAGCGGCAATCAAATCGTCGAGCTGTTCAAAAAGTACCTTTTTACGGGTAAGTTCGGCCCGGCATTCACTTGGGCATTCTTCGCAATCATGGGCATCGTGTTCCTAACCAACCTGGCCGCGTACGTAGCGGGCGGCAACGCAGTGCTCGCGCAGGCGCTGGGGCTGCAGCCCCCATGGGGAGCGGTGCTTTTCTATCTGCTTGCCGCTTCCGTGGCGGCATTAGGCCTCAAGGCTTTGGGCAGGGCGGAAAAATGGGCGGTGATAGGCATGGCCACGCTCTTCCTCGTGCTCGGCGCGGCCAGCGCCATAAGCCGCATACGCGCGGGAGCGCCGTCCATGGCCTGGCAAGCCTCGCTGCGAGCCTTGCCGGCAAGCGCGAATGGCATCTTAGCCCTGTTCGGCATGGCCATGTTCTGCTTCGCGGCGTTTTTTTCCGTGCCGCAAGCCGCGCTGGGCTTGCGCGACAGGCCTCGGCTTATAGGCAAGGCCGTGGCCCTTGGCTTAGGCATAAACGGCTTCCTGATCGTGCTCGTAACGGCGCTATCCCTCATATCCTCGGATACGGTAACGGAAATAGCCACCGTGGCGTGGGCGCGGGCCCTCGGGCCGTGGGCCGAACTCATCGGCGCCGCCTTCGTCATACTCGCTATGCTGACGAGCTATTGGTCCATTTCATTCGCGCTCTCCACCATCGTCCAAGAGCGGCTTAGAGCGCCCAGGCTGCTCGCTTGGTTCCTGGCCACGGCCCCCACCCTCGCCTTAGCCTTGCTCGGCCTTGGCGGTTTCATGGATTTCATGCGTACCGCGGGAGGAGGCATAGCCATACTCATAGCCTTGCTTTTCCTGCCCGCGTACAGCCGTTATCGGAGGACTAAAAGCGCCGCCGCAATCCTTCCCGCCGCCCTCGACAAGGGCTACGCTCTATGGCTCATCGCCATTTCATATATATTGATGGCCATAGGCTCCGTGGTATCGCTTTAGCCCCGCAAGCGCTTCGCGCAGCCC
>JBGSKZ010000017.1:0-14902 GCA_041741035.1 Treponematales bacterium | reverse complement strand
GATGGCCGCGACGGCCGCTTTAACGGCGAAGCGCCGGGAACGCCTGCCCAAGAGGCCGGGCCGTACGGCCCTGGCCATACCAGGGAATACCGCCGGAGCCGAGGCGGGAGGCCGCATGGATTTCGAAGAGTTTTAAGCTTGCGCCGCTGCCCTCAGCTCCGCGCTATTATCGATTATCCTGTTTTTCCCTGTTGCGCTTGTCGTTGATCAAGTCCAGGGTAGCGGCGTCCAGGAGGAGCTTGCCTTCCGTTCTTGGCAGCTCCATGGCCTTTGCCTGCTCCACTATGCCGTTCAGCGCGGCCTTGAGGAATACCCGAGGTATCTTGACTAGGCGGGAACAGGCCTCGGCGCTGAACTGCACGCCGGGGTCGATGCGGTCGGCAGCGTATTGTACGGTGGCTATATCCATGCCCGGCTTGCAGGGTATGGGCGCGGCGCGGGGCCGGCGGAAACGGGTATACCAAAAGCTCTTGGAATCCCGGTAGCCGTAATCCACGGGCACCTTGGGAAAGGCTCCCGCCCTTACCCCGTTGACTATGGCTCGGTACTGCTTTTCCTTCATGAGTATCTTGTCTACCTTCAGTATGAAATGCGCCCCGAATTTGCTCGTTATCCCATTGAAATCGCGGTATGGCGGCTCGACGCCTTCCAGTTGGCCAAGCCTGGACCTATCCTCCCGGGCATTTTCCAGGCCGCTGTCCCAGCTACATTCCATGACCTGGAAAGCGCTCCGCAGCACTTTAGGGCGAGGAGTTCCGTCGGCGTCTTCCAGGCCGGCCAGGCCATCCTCCAGCTCCAGGAAGGTCTTGGCCATTTTCTCCTTTGAGCTGTCTCCGGGAAAGCCCAGGCGGACGGTTTCCGTGAACAGCCTCGGGCTATCCTCGAGGAAGTTGATTGAGCAGGTGCCGGTACGGAGCAGGTTTTGCGCGGTATTAGAGGAATTCCGGCATTCAAGCAACATGGCGTAGTACGGCTTGCCGGCCACGTAATAGGGAAAGCACAGGGAATACGCTCCCAGCGTGGTGTCGCCGTCCGGATCCAGCGTGCCTATAAGCACCGTCGGCATGGGGTAGAACAGCGAGGTCTGGTAGAAATTGTCGACGATACGCAAATCCCTGAAGCTTGACATAGATGATACTCCTTGGCTCTTCTGCGAGACGCTTAGGTATAAGGGTATTAACCCAGGAATTTCCAGTTTCTTAATGAATAGAGGGGAATCAGGGGAATGATGATGGGTACTTTGCCACAGTAGGCCCGGAATGCCGGGTCGGCCCCATAGCTCTCCGTCTGGCGCTTCTCCAAGCGCCGCGCGCCATTGAACATTATGAATACGATAGCCGCGAGGCCGAGGAGGCTTATAGACCATTGAAGCGGCCCGTAAAGGCAGCTCATCGACCCGATGAATAAGCCGACCCACACGAGTATCTCGCCTAAGTAGTTAGGGCAACGAACGACGGCGTAGAGGCCGGTAGAGCAGAAACGGCCGGGGGCGCGTTTCTTGGCCGCCGACTTTTCCGCGTCCGCAACAGCCTGTAGCGCCAAGCCGAAGGCGCTCAAGGCAGTGCCGGCCAGGAGCAGCCCCTGATCCCGTCCGGCCAGGCCGTTGCTCAGCCTGAAGTACAGCGGAGAAACCTGGGCGAAGTACAAGAAGCCTACGCCCGCCCACACGATGAGCGACAAGGCCAAGGGTACCCGGCGCGCTCCCGCGGTCGCTTCTTCCAGTACTTTCTTATAAGTACCGCCACGGGCTTCTCGGATGGCCAGAAAAAGCCCAAGCCGGAGCGCGTAGGCGGCCATGACCAGAAGCGCGGCAGCGACAGGCAGGGTAAGCTCCTTCCAGAACAAGGAAGCCATGCCCGCGGCCAAGCCAAGCACCGAGAAGGCATAGCCTATGGAGACGAACCATATGAATTTCTTAAAGCCCAGCGCGCTGATGGCCAGGGCGATGGCGACAAGGATGAGCCATTGGGGCATAACGCTAAGCCTTCCGCGGGTAAAGGCTTTGGACATAAGCCTTGAAAGAGCGCTGGCCATAGGCCAGGCCGGCTACCATATCGTGAGAAAGCGTCCATTTGCCAAAGAGTATGTTAGCGTACTTGCCGTTGCCGCTGATCCGGGCTATCAACGCGAGCAGGTCGAACAAGAAAGCCGGGACGTAGCGCACGGCGGCGGGCTTGCCGGCCGCGCTAAAAAAAAGGCCGGCGATTTCTTCATAGCTATAGGTCTCTACACCGCCAAGCTCCACCGTCTCGCGGCTACGCTCAAGGTTAGCCAGGATATAGTCGGCCACGTCTGCCGTGTCGATAACATTGGCCCGGGACGTCCGGCCTTTTAGCAGGCGCACGGCGCCTGAGTCGATCATGGGCATAAAAACCTTGGCTATATCGTAAAAGTAGCCGCTCGGCCTAATAATAAGGTAATCCAGGCCGCTGGACTCAAGAGCCACTTCAAAGCGCCGCTTCGCGTCGAGCATGGGCACGGAGGCATCGGTATCGGCCTTAATTACCGAGGTAAAGACGAACTTGGCTACGCCCGCCCTTTTAGCCTCGTTGAGCAGGTTAAGGTTGCCCAGGAGATCGATGTCGTAATGGGTAACCACGGTACTGGAAACGGTCAAGCCAACCGTGGTGATCACGACATCCATGCCGTCGCATAGGCCTTCCAGGGTATCGGGCCTGGTTAGGTCGATTTCGCGGGCGGCATAGCGCGCGCCATCGAGCCCGTCAATGCCTTTAACGACTTTATCGGCCGCGGTCACGCGATGTCCCGCGGCTACGGCCGCCTTGGTAAGCTGGGTTCCCAGCTTGCCGAACGCGCCTGCAATAAGAATATTCATCATTCCCTCCTAACGCGCTAGCTTTCCAGTATAGCGGTCGACTCTTCGAGCAGGGCCACCAGCTGGGAGCTTTTTTCCGCGCCGAGCCCCTCATAGAGTTTCCTGGTTACCGTAAGGTAGTCTTCCATTATTTCCTCGACGATCTCTCTGCCGGCCGGGCTGCACAGCAGGTAGTAGCTCCTACCATCGCTATCGTCGCTCTTTTTTACCAGCAGGCCCCTACGGATCAGCGATTTAGCCAGCTTGCTTACATACGGCCTCGTACAGCGGAAATAATCCGCTATTTGGTTGGGCTTTATGCCTTTGCCGCCATGGGCGTTAAAGACCAGGATCAATACCCGATACATGCCGGAATCGGTCAGGATATTGAGGGAAGTCTTTATATGAACGCTGCGAAAAAGCGCGACGCTTTGCGCCATGCGCATCAAATGGTCCATGCCCCGCCTTACTTATTTAGTTAACTCGGTAAACCTTATAGCATAAAAGCTCCCTGAGTCAAGCGACGGAAGCCTCTATACGACTTTACCTTTGTTAGTACCCCGAAGCTTGTGTCTCGGGCATAAACGCCGCTTCAGCTTGCGTACTTCGATTCGACGCGGCGCTAAGCAATGCGTAGCCATAGAAGTAGCCCTAAGCTTCGGGGAACTAAACTCGGACTAAAGCCCAAAACAAGCCTGCATAAAAGCGCTTCCGGCCAGCGCGGTTTTTATATCTAAAATGATTGACAAGCGCTATGAGCGGTTTTATGCTGACGAGCGAGTCCCTACTATTCCATACCCAACAAAGGAGGAAAGCGCGATGACAACAATGCTGGCGCTTTTCGCACTCGTGCTGTACTTGATTTTCTATTTTACCTTCGGCAAGACCCTGCGTGACAAGCTCCTCAAGAGCGACAAGGCCGCGAAAGCGCCTTCGGAGCGCTTGAGCGACGGCGTGGACTACATCCCGACGAGCAAGTACGTGCTTTTCGGCCATCACTTCGCGTCGATCGCCGGAGCCGGCCCGATTACCGGCCCTGCTATCGCCGTTGCCTGGGGCTGGCTGCCCGGCCTCATCTGGATATGGTTCGGCAACGTATTCCTTGGCGCCATCCATGATTACCTGTCTTTAGCCGCGTCTGTCCGTTACGACGGCCGGTCCATGCAGTTCGTGGCGCAGGACCTGATAGGCAAGAAGGCCGGAAAGACCTTCGGCTGGTTCATCATGTTCCTCTGCATACTCGTGGTAGCGGCCTTCGGCGATATCGTCGCCGGCCAGTTCGCCGCGGACGGCCGCGTATTCTTCGCGTTCGTCTTCTTCTGCATAGCGGCCGTTATTTCAGGCTTCTTCATGTACCGGACCAAGCTCGGCCTTGGCTGGGGCAGCCTCATCGGCCTCGCGCTGATTATCGTTGCCTTCTATTTCGGCAACATGTTCAACGTAAAGTGGAGCAAGGACACCTACTTCCTCATCATCTTCGTGTACATCGTGCTCGCGTCCACGCTGCCGGTTAACCTACTCTTGCAGCCTCGCGATTACCTGTCCTCCTTCTTCCTGTATTTCGGGCTCCTCGCGGGCGGTATCGCCGCGTTCATCAGCTTCAAGGCTCTTGACTCCGTGCCGATATTCACCAGCTTCAGCGCCAAGGTCATAGGCGGTCAGCCTTCGCCCTTCTGGCCCACCGTTCCCCTCGTCATCGCCTGCGGCGCCCTCTCCGGCTTCCATTCGCTCGTAGCCTCCGGCACCAGCTCCAAGCAGCTCGCCAAGGAATCGGACGCCCTGTTCGTAGGCTATGGCGCCATGCTCGTGGAAGGCTTCCTGTCCACCCTCGTGGTCATATCCATAGCCGCGTTCGGCGCAGCCGCCCTTGGCGACAAGATCTTCGCCACCGCCGCCATTCCTCGCTTCGTCCAGTCCTTCGCCATGATGGTAAGCACCGAACTCCCCTTCCTGCCGTTCAACTTCATGACGCTGTTCGCGGCCGTATGGGTATCCACCTTCGCGCTTACCACCCTTGATACGACCAACCGCCTCGGACGCTACATCATTCAGGAGATGGCTCTCCCGATGAAGGAAAAGAGCCCCGGCGCTTACAAGGTCTTCAACAACAAGTGGGTAGCCTCATTCATCATCGCCTTCGTAGGCCTCTTCCTAGCCCGCTCCGGCGGATACTCGGTACTGTGGCCCGCGTTCTCCGGCGCCAACCAGCTGCTCGCCTCGATCGTCATGCTCACCGTAGCCATATGGGTGAAAAAGAAGCTCGATCCCAAGTACACCATGACGGTGCTCATACCCGCTATTTTCCTTTGGGTGACCGTTACCGTGGCTCTCATCTGGTACGAAATCGTCATCATCCCCACGTTCTTCAAGGACATGACCAAGACCATGAGCGTTATCACCGGCGCCACCGTCGGCGGCATCACGCTGTTCATGCTCATCCTGAACTTCTCGATGATATTCGGATTCTACAAGAACTTTACCGAGAAAGCCGCTAAGGCCTAACCCGTTCCCATGCTGCCGCCTGATACCCTTGCGGGCGTCCGGCGGCAGCGCTGTAATTCGCAGCGCCCCGGAAGCGGCTTTCGCCGCTTCCGGTCGAAGGAAGGGCTTCAAGCTGAAGCCCTTCCTCGTTTTTATACGCACCTGCCCGGAAGGAACGACGATGGCTGCCATACTCAAGAAAATTGCCGCATTCTTCAGGATCATCGCCCAGGTGAACAGGGAAAAAGCCACCGAGATGCTTGAATTCGAGCTTAAGGAGCTCGAGAACATCTTCTCGCTGCTCGTAATCGGGGGATTCGTGGGCATGCCTTCCCCTCCCGTGCCTATCGCGATAGAATTATTGCCCTACATGGAACGCGAATTGACGGTCATGCTCTCCAGGTCCGACCTGGCATCGGATCCGCTGGGTTCTCTAGTGGGTCTATTGGAAATGGACTAATGGAGGTAGGATGATATGATTTCAAACGCATTTTTCCTTGGCAAGGGCGGCGTGGGCAAAACGACCATGTCAGCGGCCTTTGCGCTCGCCTTGGCCCGATCCGGCAAGCGCGTGCTTATCGCGTCGCTAGACCCTGCCCATAACCTCGGCGATGTCCTGGCTACATCGCTTAAGGATAAGCCCTGCGAGGTAGAAAAAAACCTGTACGCGCTTGAGGTCGACCTGAATTACTGGGTGGAGAAGTACCTCGAGGAGAGCAGGGAGGAGCTTGCCTCCACCTATTCCTACAACCTGACGCTAAACCTGGATTCATTTTTCGATATCATGAAGTATTCTCCGGGCACCGAGGAATACGCGGTGCTGTGGGCCATAGAGCACATACGCTGCGACCTGTCCGGAGACTACGACATCGTGGTGTACGATACGCCGCCTACCGCGCTATCCCTGCGCTTCCTCGCCATGCCCGCTATATCCAATCTGTGGATAGCCGAGCTTACGAAATTGCGCGAGCGCATCCTGAACAAACGCTCCACGATAACGAGGCTCAACCCGACATCGCCGGTCGCCAACAGCTGCGTAGACAAGGCGGATGACAAGGTATACGGTAAGCTCCGCTCGATAAAAGGCCGCCTGACAGATCTTTCGTCGCTATTCGAGCGGGAAAGCTACATGGCCGTCGTCCTGAATCCCGACCTGCTATCGGTCTCGGAGGCGATACGCATTAAGGATGAACTAGACAAGATCCATATACCGCTGTCCGGCATCTGCCTTAACAAGCGCGGCGTATCTAGCGCCGCATGGAAGCTAGATAAGCGATTAAGCGATTCGCCTCTCTTCGAGGTGGATTTCAGAACTGGCGGCCTGCATACGCGCGATGACCTCGCCACCATAGAGACCGCCGCGATCGTAGCCGATTTTCTGGCTACAGAAACCGTCAATAAAGGTAGCTCATGAATCCCCTGTTCATATCAGCGCTCGTCGTACTGGCCATCATATCCACGGTATCGTATTATCTGGGTACCAAGAAGAACCGCTGGCTAGTCTCCCTCATGTCCAAGCAGCTTGAAGAGGCCCTCAAACCCAAAACTACCAATTACGTCAACATAGGCGGCGTCATCGGATATAACTTCGTATACTCGTTGCCTGCGCCATATACCAGCGCCAAGGGCACCATTACCCTGAGCCCGCGACACTCTATCTTATACTTGCCGGTTTCCAAGCTCTTGGGCATAAGCGACCGATTCTTCGTCAATATCTTCACGAAGAAGAAATTCAAGGGCGAAGGCCATATAGTCGACGCCAAATACCTAGGCAAGGCGAATATCGCCGGCCTCGAGCGAATGGAACGCAAAGAGCTTGTTGCCAAGGGCAAGAAATTCGTACTGCTCTGGCGCAAGGCCGAGCTCTCGTCCGCGCTCGAGAACACCCTGGCCGCGCTCGAGGACCCAACGAGCCTTAGGCATTTCTGCGCCTACCAGGAAACGGGAACCTTCTTCATCCACTTGCGCCCCAAAGCGGGCCAATTGGCTGAAACGCTCCAGGCTCTCGTCAAGAGCTTTCCCGATTACCTGGAAAGCGGAAAGGAGCAATGATGGAACTCCCGATGGACGTACGCGAGAAATTCGACGCTATTTTAGCGCGCGTCAAAGAGCCTCAGTCTGAGTTAAGCCTCGCTGAGCTGGGACTGGTCAAGAAAATGACGTATTACCTAGCCGACAAAACCATAGCGGTCCACATGAATTTCGCGGCGCAGGACCCGGCTTCCTGCCCGGCCTGTTTCATCGCTACCGACATGATGAAAAGCTCGTTGGAACGCGACCTTAAAGACGCCATTTTAGCGGAATTCCCCGGCTGGGCCGTAGTCTATTCCTAATGGACAGAAGCGCCGCGGAAGGGAGATCGACTGCCTTGGACAAAAAGCTTCGCGTGAAATTCAATAAGCATAAGGGAAAGTTCACCATAGATTACTCGAAATCGCGGAACGCGAATTCCGCCCGCTTTGACCTGCTCAAGCGGATAAACGCCTCCCATGACGTATTCATCGTGGTCAACACCGCGATAGATATGTGCCAAAGCATCAAAAAAAGCCCCCATCGCCTGAATCTGGCCACGGAACGGGGCTATATGGAGGCAGAGGCCTTTCTAGTGGGTTCCGGCTATGACTATCGCCTTCTAAGGACGAAAAAGGAGTTCAGCAAAAGCCTTTTGGGCTTCAGCACGGGGAAAACCGAATCCCGTACGGTAGCCCTCATGGCCGTGGCAATAGGCAAGGGCCGGCTCCGGGAAGATTTCTTCGATACCCTGGGCTGCAGCCACGACCTTATGATAGGCATAGATCCCCTTAAGCCCGTCGGAGACCTGCTTGAAGAATTTGAAAACGGTAAATTCGACTCCATAGAACAGAATGGCCGCTTTGCCTACGCCATGATCGATTCCCAATGGCTGGGTTATTTCTATACCGATTTCGATCCGGCCGGGCTGGAAGGCTCGCGGGTTTAGCGCTTGTCACCCGAAGCTTTGGTCTTGGGGCTATAAGGAGCGGCCATGGCATATAAAACGGTGCTTTTCGAGCTCGGGGACAACTATGTGGGATCGATTACCCTCAACCGTCCCGAGCAGCTCAACGCGTTCTCCACTCAAATGGCCACGGAGCTTCGCGGCGCGCTGGCTGAAATGGAAGCGGATGATCGAGTGCGCGTAATCATCGTCAAAGCCAGCGGCAAGGCCTTCTGCGCAGGGATAGACCTCAATGAGCTGCAGGGTAAATCTACGCTGGAGTACCAGCGCTGGTTCGAGCTTATGGAGTCTCCTCTGGCCGCGATAAGTACCATGAGCAAACCCGTGATCGCCCAGGTAAACGGCGTGGCGGCGGCCAACGGCGCGGGCCTAGTGGCGGCCTGCGACCTTGCCATAGCCGCCGATAGCGCCAGGCTGGGCCTTACCGCCATCAACGTGGGCCTCAATTGCGTAGGGCCGGTCGTGCCGGTGGCCAGGTCTATTGGCAGAAAGCGTGCCCTTGAGCTCCTGTTCTTCGGGGACCTGGTCCCGGCCTCACGTGCCTTGGAGCTGGGCCTTATCAATCGGGTAGTCGCCAAGGATGACCTGGATAGGGAAACGATGGCTTGGGCGGAAGCGCTGGCGCAGAAAAGCCCCCTCGCGCTACAGATAGCCAAGAGAGCCTATTATGTGGCGGAAGACATGGACTACCACAAAGCCTTCGAGTACATGCACGAAGCCTTTGCCCGCCTGTGCAGCACTGACGACGCGAAGGAAGGCGTAGCCGCCTTCCTGGAGAAGCGCCCTGCACGCTGGACGGAACGCTAAGTGACCATGCTTTCAGCCGGCCTCCGGCGAGGACGGGCTTGAGGCGGGCGGGTTTTCCGCCTTGCACGGAGCCCGCCTTAGGCCGCGGTTTCTAATTGTCTTTGAGCGGTCCGGCGCTTATAATGTTTTTCAAAGAATAGCCCTGACACCAAGGACGGCCCTATGACCTACAAGCGTATGATTAAAGCCGGCGCATCGGAAGACCGGCTAGAGAAGCTTATCCAGGAACGCTTAAAACCGGGAGCCGACAAAGAAACAATCGATCGCCGCATATGGGATCTCTTCGGAGAGGAATGGGCGGTTATGTTTACCGACCTATCCGGGTTTAGCCGCGGGGTAGCGAAATTCGGCATTATTCATTTCCTGCAAACCATACAGGAATCCGAAAGGCTCCTACTTCCCATTATCGACGACTACGACGGCATACTGCTTAAGATAGAAGGCGACAGCTTAATGGCTATATATCGTAAACCCGAGAAGGCCTTAGCCTGCTCGTTCGCCATGCAAGCGGAGTTACTGAAGTACAATGTAAATCGCAGCGCGGAGGAACAAATCCTCCTATGCGTAGGGCTCGGCTTTGGGCGCATGCTGCGCATAGGCGACGCGGATGTTTTTGGCGAAGAAGTCAACGCCGCCAGTAAACTCGGGGAAGATATAGCTAAAGCCGGCGAGATTCTGATAACCGAAGCCTTATACGAAACCTTACACCAATTAAGCGGCTATACTTTCAGCCCAGCCGCCGCCTATTTGGACAAAGGCCGTTCTTATAAAGTCGAAAAGGCCGCTCCTTAGGCCGCCGCCTTTTATCGAGACTGACCTTATCCCGATGGAAGGCGGATTCAAGCTCGTCGCGCCCCCTAATGGCCTCCAATCATATTACCTTGATTTGAGCGGCCTCCGGGCGCTTGAAAAGAATTCCCAACCGAAGAGCCTTCTTCAACGCCCTATATAGCGATGATGGACAACGACGGCAAGGCAACAGGGCAAGGCGGCGCATTGCATACGGTATGGACGGCCATGGCGCCCCGCCTGGAGCTCTACCTGCGTTCGTTCTCCGGACTATCGCCCCAGGAAAAGGAAGACGTACTCCAGGAAGTCATGGTAGCGCTGTGGCGCGACGGCCCCGACTGCGCGGAAGGCATAAAGCCCTGGCTATTTCGGGTTTCCCGTAACCGCGCCATAGACGCGCTGCGGCATGCCAAGCGGATTAAGGAGCGCGAGCGCACCCAGCCGGGAGGCCCCCTGGCCCTGATCGACCTCGTGCCCACCTCCGGCCCCAATCCCGAAGAAGCCGCCCTCTGCGCCGAAGACTCAAGCTTCGTGCGGAATTTCCTGGCCGGCCTCGCGGACCAGGACCGCGAAATCCTGCACCTGGCCTTTGCCGAGGATATGCCCTACTCCCGCATAGCCGAACTCTTAAACCTGCCCTTAGGCACGGTCAAATGGCGGGTTGCCGAGCTGAAAGGCCGCCTGGCCGAGCGTTACCGAAAGGAGTTCACATGAAGCGGGTTCCGGACCCCGAACTGCTCCTGCGCGGCTTTTACGCCGACGAGCTGCGAGCCGCCGCGCCGGGACTATACCCGGGGAAAAGCGGAGCCCGCTTCCGGCCCCAGAGCCCGGCCCAAAGCCCGCTACGCTCGATACTGGCGGCCGCCGCGTCCCTGGCCATCATCGCAGGCTCGGCCCTCGCTGGTCCGGCCATGACGGAACGGCCAGCCGGGCTTGAGGCTCGGGGTATACCGATCATCGCGGCCGCCTTTGCCGAGCAGGCCAATGCCGTCGGCTTACTTGAACCGTTTAAAGCCTGGGCCGAAGAGCTGAAAGAAAAAGGAGGATCGTAATGATACTGAAGCTGATACTCGGTTCTATCGTCATAGCGAGCGCCGTCATAGGCGCGATAATTACCAACGGGGCGGAAGTAGGAGTCTTTGACTACCTGGCCCTGTTACCGCCTATGCTGCTCGCTCCGCTGGGCACGCTCTTAGCCGGCCCCGGCCCTAAGGCTATAGGCGAGCTCTTCTTCCTGATCCGCTTCGGCGGGAGCGATCGAGACCGGAAGCTTGCAAGGGCTACGCTCCGCTTCTTCGATAAGAGCCTGGCCTTGACCGCCATACTCTGTTTTATCGTTCACTTCACCGCCATGATGAAAAACCTGGAGGACAGAAACGCGATCTGGCTCAACCTGGCCTGGGCCATGGCGCCCGGCCTCGTTGCCCTGATTATCCACGTGGCCATATCGCTACCCTTAACCCATGCGCTAGACGCAAGCGGTATAGTCGAGCCGGCGCTTATTCCCACAGAGGCAAAGCGCTCCTTCTCGCTAGCTTGGCTGTTCGGCGGCATGGCCCTGGCTCTGGCCGGCATCGTGTCCTTCAGCCCACAATCCTTTGCCAGCTGGCTCTTCGTGGACCTACCGTCCTTCCTCGTAGTCATATTCTTACCCGTTGGCATGCTGCTCGCCGGCTCAAGCGCAGGCAGCTTCAGGCGGGCCTGGGCCGCTTTAAACGACCCTGACGCCAGCCTTGAGTCGCTTAAGAAGGCACGCCTCGCCTACGGCTTCCTTTCCTCCTGTTTCCGCGCAGCGGCCATGGTAGGGGCAGGCACGGGCTTCGTGCTCATGGTAAAGGATTTCCTGGAGCCGACCCGCGTAGGCCCAAGTCTTGCGATCGTGGTGATCAGCGCCATGTGGTCGCTGTTATTGGCCTTAGTAGTCGCCCTGCCGCTTGAGGCGGCCGCCGAGCGTCGCGCGCTCAAGGCCGGCGCGTGAAGCCCATACCGGCTAGGTCTTCGAATCGAGCGTATCGGGCATCGCGTATCGAATTGACAAGACAGGCAGGCTACTGAATACTGCTGGTAAGCTCGGCCGGCCCGTCAGCCGATGAGCCGGAAACGAGGATGCGCCCGTGGCTTATCTTCCCTGGGACCACATCAATGAGCTGCTCTTGTACGCCGGCGCCGCAGAGGATAGAGAAGACCTTTTTCGCCGCGTCCTCGGCCGGCTGGGCCGTATCATTCCCTGGGATGTGGGTATAGGCGTCTTCGACCGGTCTATACGCTGCGCGGCCTGCGGCGGCTGGGACCGCCGTACCTTTGAACAGTACAATGCCTATTACCACGCCAAGGTTCCCTTCATAGCCTATGACCTCAAAGGGGTGGCGCGAAGGGGACGCGATATCGTCCTATGGAACCGTATTCCTGACTCTGAATTCATGCGGGACTTCGCCCGGCCGCTGGGCTTGCATTCGGGGCTAAGCCCCTTCAGGCCGGCCTGGCCGCTCGTGCTCTCCCTCCAAAGGTCGCGGGAATCCCCTCCCTTCACGGTTAGGGATTGCGAGATCCTGGATATAGTGAATGGGCACCTCCACAATTACCTGACCTTGCTCAAGGGTAGCGGAAGCGACCAGGCTGGACCGAACGCCAAGGCAGGACCGAACGCCAAGGCTGAGCGCCCGAGCCCGGAGCGCTCCCGCTCATGCCTTCGTACCGCCTTGAAAGCCGCTTTTCGCCTGAGCGACCGGGAACTGGAGCTCCTTGAAGGCCTGTGCGACGGCCTGTCCAATAAGGCGCTAGCCCGGAACCTCTTCATAAGCGAGCGCACGGTTAAGGCGCACCTCGCGTCCATCTTCCTCAAGACCGGCTGCCATAGCCGGCTGGAGGTAGCGGCCCTGGCTCGCCGCGCGTTCTGAATAAAGCGATACACTCCGGAATTAGTCCTTTCGTACAATACGGCTAGCGGGCGCGGGCGTATATCCTTCGGGAATACTATCCGATGGAGGACCTACTATGCACCGTAACGATACGCATGTAAGCCTACGCGCCTCGGCGCCGTTTTCGTTTTGCGCCCCATATTCGCGGAAAGGCGGCGCGCCTATGAAAGGCCTTAGGGCTATAGCGCTCGCGGCCGGTATAGCCTTAGCTGCTGGCTTATTCCCATCATGTACGACCGTATCAAAGATAATGGAAGCCGGCATGGACGAGGGCTACGGGGAGGGCGGAACCATAGCAAGCGCCGCGCCGCTCATGAGGGCTATAAAGCTGCGGGATTACGGCAGGGCCCTATCCCTCGTGAACCAGGGCATAGGCAAGGGCGAAAACGTGGCAAGCCCCATCGATGCCACCCCGCTGGAGTTGGCAGTGGCGCACGGTCGCTTGGAACTGGCCAAGGCCATAGCGGAGGCCGGCTGGTTTGACCAGGAAAGCGGCGAGCGCGCCCTCATCCGGGCGACGGCGCTTGAACGGCCCGACTTGGCGGACTACTTGATATCCAAGGGCTGCACGGTGGGCTCAAGCATAGAATTGTATACGCTTGCGTTAAATACCCCTACGAGGGCGATGATGTCGCTGTTCTTGCGCGCGCCTCACCCGTCCTATGACGTCAATAAGTTCGGTAGCGGGTACGGCATCGCGTTTCCCGGTCCCTTTCTTGCGCAGGCGGCGCTCAACGGGTATCCCGAACTGGTAGCCGAGGCCATCAAGCGGGGGGCCAAGCTAGAGGCCAGCATACTCGTATCAGGCTACACGGGAGCGACGCCTTTGTGGCTATCCGCCGCTTTGGGACACGCCGAATGCGTACGGCTTCTGCTTGCCGCCGGAGCCAAAGTCGACGCGCCGGTAAAAGATTACAAATATACGCCGCTCATGATGGCCGCCCGCGGCGGACACGCGGAAACCTGCAAATTGCTAATAGACGCCGGCGCTAACGTAAACGCCAAATCGGCCACGGCTTTCGCGAGCGACTGGTTTCAGGGCTCTTCCACTATCACGTATACGAGGAACGACATCAAGCAGCGATCGCCTCTCCTGTTCGCCACGGCAAGCGGAGATTTCGCCACGGTAAAGCTGCTCTTGGACGCGGGAGTCGACGTAAACCAAGGCAATGACGAGGGATGGACCGCTATGCTCTCCGCGCGCGCAGAACTGCGGGCCGACTTGGCCGCCGCGCTCCTCCAGGCCGGCGCGCTTGAACACCCCCTCATGAACGCGATCTACAAAGGAGACGAGGCGGCGCTGCGCAAGGAGCTACCCGGCCTTAAAGCCTTCCTCTCGGCCCAGAAACTGGCTATCTATCCCTTGACCATGGCTGTCCGCTGGCATGTCATTACCGAATCCTACGCGACCATCGACCTGCTCCTGGCTAAGCGCGCCGAGCTTCCAAAAGAAGACATGGAAACGGCGCTCAGGGCGGCGAAGAAAGAAAACCCCGAGCTATACCGCTACCTTTTGGACAAGGGAGGGCTCAGGGAGGAGTTCCCTCAATACGCCCCGAGCACGTACGAACTTTTGGTCGAGCTCATCGCCGCCGATGACACGGCGGGCTTTAAGGCGCTGTACACCTCGCCAAGCGCCAAGCTTGGCATGGTAGAAAAAAAGCAAATCATGGAGGACGCTATCCTAGCCGCGCGCGTAGATATCGTTCGCTTCCTCATCAATGACGGAGCCGCGGTGAACGCCCTGTGGCCCGTGCACCGCGATTCCATGCTCGGAGACGCCGCGATCAGCGGATCTATCGATATGGTAAAGCTATTGCTCGCTTCCGGGGCCACTCTTGAGCCTAAGCTATCCATCGTAGGACTGGAACTATACCCCTACCGGACGCCCTTTATGGCGGCCTGCGAGTCGGGTACGGTAGCCATAGCCAGGCTATTGCTGGAGCATGGAGCGGACCTCCACCGGGTAGGCTACGAAGGCTATACAGCCTTGGCCTACGCCCTAGCCTCGGGCAAAAAAGACATGCTTGACTATGTGCTATCCCTTGGCGTGGACGTCAATGCGCGCATGGACCTCCTCCAGGGCATGGCCAGCGGCGTTATCGAGCGTCGCAG
>JBGSKZ010000016.1:0-2682 GCA_041741035.1 Treponematales bacterium | reverse complement strand
CGTCATAACGGCCGTCACCAACAACCCGCGGGAGCTCGGGCTCGCCACTCTGCGCGCGCTCGGCGTGCAAGGGTATTTCGGCGCGGTCGTGGGGCTCGACGACACGATGAAGTCCAAACCCGCTCGCGAGCCCTATGAGCTCGCGGCCCGCCTCGCGGGGCAGAGCCTCGAACACTGCCTGTCGGTGGGAGACCGCTACGACGTGGACCTGGCCGTTCCGCTCGAGCTGGGCATGGGGGCCATACTGGTCGACGGCGTCGAGGACGTATACGGCTTGCCAGATATCCTGCTGGCCTAGGCCGCTACCCTAGGCGGGCGGGAATAGCTACTTCATTTCCCTGAGCGCTCGCGCCAGGTCAAAGGCGTGGTCGCCTATCTTCTCTATATGCCGTACCACGTCCATGTAGAGCAGTTCGGCCTTTACATCGGCGCCGGCCTGCATGCGCTTTCGAGCCTTCTTCTTAAGCGACGAGCGGAAGTCGTCGATCTGATCTTCCAGGCGCTGCGCCATATCGAGCTGATCCTGGCTTATGCTCGCGTTGATGTTTTCCTGCACGAAACGCAGGAAATCCTCCACGAGCAGGGTATAGGGCCCAAGGCTCTCTACCTCGTCATGGTCAAGGTCGAGCTTGCGCGACTGGGCCTTCTCAAAAAGCATGATGAGGCTGAAGCAATCGTCCGTAATGTCTTCCAAGTCTATGACCATGCGCAGCATCACGCCTATATTCGCCTGGCTTAAGGCGTTCATGTCATGGCCGGCGCATTCCATGAGGAAGCGCGACAGCTCCTCGCGCATCTGGTCCGCGTAGTTCTCCATGTTCTTGAACGACTCGACGTCGTCGCTCAAGTCAGCGGGCTTATCCTTGAGCACGACCCTGAAGCGGGTGAACATGCGCCCGCAGAGTCCGGCCATATCGGATATTTCCTTCTGGGCGCGCATCAGGTTGAGCTCGGGGCTGTTCATGAGCGGCGCCGCCACGTATTCGAGCTTCTGGAGCATGGACTCCTCGCCGGGGCGGGCCTTTACCAGCTTGGTTACCAGGGCGGTCAGCTGCTTGGCGAACGGGGCGAAGAGCAGCGCGTTTATCAGGTTGAACAGGGTATGCATGAGGGCTATGTGCTGAGCCACGCTGGAGCCGCCGGCGATCAGGTTAACGAGCGCTATGAAGGGACGGAAGAGTATGATGGCCCAAACCGAGCCGAGCACGTTGAAGAGTATGTGTATCATGGCAGCCCGCTTGGCGGCCGTCCTGGCGCCTATAGAAGCCAGGTACGCGTCTATGGTCGTGCCTATATTGGCGCCGAGCACGAGGCCGGCGGCCATCTCGAAGCCTATGACGCCCTCCACCGCCAGGGTTATGATCACCGCGGTGGACGCGCTCGACGAATGCATGAGCACGGTAAGCACGACGCCCGCGGCGGCGGCTATCAACACCGACAAGGCGCCCATGTCGGAAAGCCCGGCGAGGAAATGGAGCACTTCGGGCGACGGCTTGGGCAGGACGTGGGAGAGGTATTCCAGGCCCAGGAAGAGTATGCCGAAGCCTACCGCCGCCTCGCCATAGTCGCGCAGGCGCGAACGCCGCTTGGCGCTCATCATCGCTATGAAGCCGACGCCCACCATGGGCAGGGCTATCATGGCCATGCTGAACTTGAATCCCACGAGCGATACTATCCACGCGGTAACGGTGGTGCCTATGTTCGCCCCGAAGATGACGCCGGCCGCCTGCGCGACCGTAAGCAGGCCCGCGTTGACGAAGGATACGACCATGACCGTTGTCGCCGACGACGATTGCACGAGCGCCGTTATGCCCAAGCCGGTAAGCAGGGATTTGAAGGTATTGCCGGTCATGGAGTTGAGGGTGTGCTTAAGCTTATCGCCGGCGGCCCGCTGTATACCCTCGGATAGCACCTTCATGCCGAAGAGGAAGAGGCCGAGCGCCCCGACGAGCTCAATAATGGTAACTAAAATCGTTATCATGCCTATGCCTTTCGTCGCGCCGCGCGCGATAAGCGCTCCAATGGATAGAAAGAAAGCCGATACGGGGAAACACGGGATGCGTCGTGAGCTTTATATTAAATATCCGTTAATAATGGAAGGGGTAGCCCCCCTTTGGCAAGCATCGCCTGAGCGCGTATACTGCTTCCATGGCAGGAATCACCCTCAAAGAGCGGGCTAAACGGGCGAAGCGAGACGCAATAGCCCTGTATTTCGTTTTTTTGGATAAGCGTACGCCCTGGTACGCCAAGGCTATCGCGGCGCTTACCGTAGGCTACGCCTTGAGCCCCATAGACCTTATCCCCGATTTCATTCCGGTACTCGGTTACCTGGACGACCTCCTGATTGTTCCCGCGGGTATAGCCCTGGCGCTGCGCCTTACGCCGCGCGAGGTGGTATCCGACGCGCGGGAGCGCGCGGAGAGGGATGGCGCGGCCCAGGCCCAGGGAGCGGGGCGCATCGCCGGATTCTTCGTGGCGGCCTTTTGGCTGACCCTTATTATTATCCTCGTTACGGCGGTTATACGATGAGCAGATTCTTCGGCAAGGCGATTATTGGCTCCATAGCGCTACTCGGCTACGCTTCCTGCGCGGCGGCTCTCCATGCCGCACCCGCTTCGGCCTACCTCAGCCCGGATTCCCTCCGCGCCCTGGAAGCGGGCGATGGAATGCGCGCGGCGAGCG
>JBGSKZ010000015.1:0-4362 GCA_041741035.1 Treponematales bacterium | reverse complement strand
CGGCGCCTAGGCTGCCCGGCCGCCTGGGGTCGCCGCGCAGGAGCGCTTCAGAGGCCGGAGCCAAAGCGAAAGGCAGCGGCGCCATGGCCGCGTAAAGAAGCGCGAGGCCCCGTTCCGGCAGCTCGGCCACGGTTTCCCAGGCCTCGTAGCCGAAGAGCTCCATGCGCAGCTTGCGGTAACCCGCTTCCGCGTCGGCGCGCGCCACCGTACCGCCGATATCCTGCGCGTATTCTGCCTGCGCTAGGGGCATGTCGTCCACCAGTAGGGTTGCCCCGGCCGGAGCGCCGCGGACTTCGATGCTGCCCCTGGGCCGCACGGCCTGTATCTGTATGTTGATGCTGGACGAGCCGGACGAGGACCAGCCCGCGCTGCCAGACCAATCATACGAGGGCGCGCTGTCCGTGTCGTCCGTATCGGAGGGATTGGGTGCCGGCTTGTCTTTCTTGGCGGCCGCCGCGCGGGCGGCCGCGCCTTCCTCGTCGTCGACGGAGCGCTCGTAGCTGGAGCCGGAGGAGCTGACGCAGGAGGCTGAGGCGAGCGCGGCGTAAAGGATGAGAGCCGCGAGGGCAAGCGCGCTTAGGCGCCCGCGGAAAGGCCGCTTGCTATGCATAGCATGAGTATAGCGCGGCGGCGGCCGTCTTGCGAGGCTATCGGGCCGCCGCGAGGCGGGCCGTCACGCGGCTCTTTTAGTGCTATTGAGGAACGCGAAGAAGCACATCGGTAACGGCGAATACCCATCATAATATTCACCGTTACCGTTAATCAGCGAATCCTTATATCCCGCTTATCTGCTTGCTTTAAAATACTTAACTAAAATGGCCCTTGGGGCAAAACGGTGTCTTTAAGAAATGCACTTAGGGCGTATATCCTGAAATGGGAACAAACTGTGAAATGCTAGTGACCGTTGAACCCCCAGCCCCGGAGTAGGATGGAAGCACATCAACGCGGACGGTGCTTGTCACGATAACGCCACCGGCTACTGGCGTTTGGGTATTGGTACCAAGCGGCGTTACTATCGAAACGCTTCCAGTGAGATTTGGCGTCACGGTAGGCTGATTACTAACGCTAACGCTCGTATTGCCCGGGTTTTTTGGCCCAGAACTTGGGCTAGATACTGTCACTAAGGTCGAGGGGATGGTAAGGGCAGGCGCCGAGCCAGCGTTTGGAGAAAGCGACTCTTGGGGAGTGGCGACTGGTCCGCTTAAGGGGACAGCCTGCACGATAGTAGTAATTGCTGGCGGTTTAGGGGCTACCGGATTTTTTTGAGTTGTCACAACGGTAGTTTTTTTCTCCCGGCTTTTGTTGCTGGACGTCTCTTTACTGCCACCGGCGAACGCTAAAGAAGCCGACAGAACTAGGAGAACGAGTAGGGCGGCACTTTTTCTCATACTAAACTCCCTAGCAAGAGGCTGCTACAGAGCCATAGAACCAATACCGAATGGATTCATTGAGCCTAATTAATGAGCTTATGCATGGTATTGTTGCGAGGGCTTTCGTAGCAGTCCTATGCTATCAAAGACCTGTCCCGATAGGGTTGCTCCAGCAACGCCGGAACTTATACTATAAGACCCTGATTTCGATAAGTAAAGATATAAATGCAATGATTCAGCGGCTGGATTTCCAGCTTTCAAGCATGGCATTCGGGGCCGATACCACTCCCTTCTCAAGGGTTGCTGCTATCGAGCTAGAATGGTAGCGTCGAGAGGCGTCGCAAGGGAGGCTTGCATGAAATACCGAGCGGCTTTTATTGGCATTATTCTGGCGCTATCCCTTTATGGCCAGCAGATGGTCGAGGCTCAAGCCGCACCGCGGCAGGAGCAACAGCCGACTGTTGAGCTCGATAAGCTCTATGTGTCGCCGGATTCAGGCCTAGGCGAAAAAGAGGCCAGGGCGGTAGCCGGCCAGGCGATGGAGGCGTTTACTTACCGTTACCTGCCCTTTTTCCCCAACGAGGCGGAGAGCGCCCGCGGCCTAGCCTTGAGTTTCGTCTTTGCCTCGGAACCGCGGCTTCTCATCCTTACCGGCCGCTCTACTACCGGCATGGAGGAAAGCATCAGTCTTTACTGGAACGAGAAAAAGGAGCTAGAGTCCCAGTTGCCGCCGCTCATCTTCTCTCTCTGGGCGCGCATGGCGGGCTTGGCGGACCGTTGGCGCGGCAGCGCTCCCCAGCCTAGCCTGGAACTGAGCGTGGCATCTTCCGGCGGCTTACTGGCAGCCGATCCTTCCATGCCCCAAAGCAATGGCGCTGTCAGCGCCGCGCCTGGCGGCGGCGTATTCCTTGCCGGCATCGGCTTCCTAGCTGAACTCGGCCCGGATCTCTCGCCGAGGACGAACTATCGCCTTGATCCGTCAACTCCCTATTTATACCTTTACTCCATGGCAACGAGCCGTGCGGGGACCGTAGCCGGCATGACTAACATGGGCGACGTATGGACGCTCAGGCGCGGAGAGCCCGCGTTCCAAAAAACTGCTTCCGTACAATACATTCCCTCGGGCTTTAAGCTCGCCCCGGATGGCTCGCCGGTATTTCAGGACTATACGAGCATGGGCTTCGTCAAGCTCATGGGGCGCAGGAGGGCTGCTCTCGAGCTTAAGGGACCCAAGCCTATAACGATGGCCGCCTTCGATTACGATGAGGACGGAAATTTCTGGTCTTACGATATTATGTCCGGCCTGGTGCGCGCCTATTCTCCCGCGGGCGAGCTCATGCAGGCGCTCAGGCTGGTGCAGGCGGACGGCGAGCCGGTCGTGCCGCAGCGCTTGCACCTGCGCGGCTCCGAATTCATACTCGTCAGCACGACGAGCCTCGCGGCGTTCGACCGTTTCGGCCTGCCGCTCTGGCGCATGGACAAACCGGGCCCACAATCCGATCCTCTCTTGGAATCCATGCTTTACGGCTCGACCATCGGCACCGACGGATCCCTCTACCTCCTCCTCTCGGGAGGTGGGCTTACCCTGTGCCGCTACGACGACGCGCGCTCCCTCGAGGCGCAGCGCCAGCTCGGAGGAGTCGCCCTGGTATCGACGCTTGAGCGGGCTATCGGGCTGAACGCGGCGGTCCGCGCCGATGCCGATGACGAGGCGGCGTATTCGGAGCGCGCAAAATTTTACCAGGACTCCGGCCTACTCATGGTTGAGCTGACCTTACGGGCGGCGCTTCTGGCGGCCTTCCCGGGCAATAAAGAAAACGCCAAGCGCCTAGCCGAGCTTAAATCCGGCCTGCGGCGGGCTGTCGCGCTCGCGGCCGCGGAAGCCGTCTATGATCCCCTGGCGCGCTACGGCGCGGAGACGGCCCGCGCGGATTATCAGAAGGCCATGCGCCTCCTGGAAGGCTACCTGGGCGACTATCCCGGCGACGCTAAGCTGGCCCAGGCCATGGCGGCGCTCGGAGACGCGTTCAGGGCGAGGGAGTCCGGCGTAGCGCCGTTCAAGAAAACGCCCCTCATAATCGAGGCCAAGATAGGCCCGATCTTTCCCGCCTTCATGGAACGTTACCGCACGGTTCCGGCGGGCTACGTGCGCGTACGCAATGGCGGCTCGGAGAGCGTCAAGGATATTAGCCTGAGCCTCACCATCAAGGATTTTATGGATTTTCCCCTTGAGCTGAAGCTTCCCGGTCCCTTGGCGGCCGGCGCGTCCATGGACTTGCCCATAGCGCTGCTGCTTAATCGCTCGGTGCTTGAGCTCCGCGAAGAGCTTACCGTAGCCTCGCTTATACGGGCGGATTCCGATAAGGCCGAAGGCAGCGCCGCGCTTTCCATAGCCTTCCGCTCGAGGAGCGCGCTTACCTGGGAGGATACCGCCGCGCTCGCCGCCTTCGTTACCCCTAACGACGACGCTATCGTGTCATTCGTGCACGCCGCGCTGTCCTTCGATCCGCCGCCTCTATTCGGGCGCGCCTTCTCCCGGGCCTTCGCCATAGTCAACGCCCTTGGCGCCCGGGGCCTCGTGTACGTAGAGGACCCGCTTACCCCATTTTCCCTCGTCGCGCCGGGCGGATCGCGGGGCTCCGCTCAGCTTATCGATACGGTACGCTTCCCCCGTTCCACCTTGGGCTCGGGGGCGGGCGACTGCGACGATACCACGGCGCTCCTGGCTTCCTGCCTGGAGGCGGCGGGCGTGCGCACTGCCATTCTCACCACGCCCGGCCACGTTTTGCTGGCCTTCGCCGCCGACGGCCCGCCGGACGGCGCGGGTCGTTATGGCCTCGACCTAAAGCGTTACGGCGCCATAGAGCGCGGCGGCGATTGGTGGATACCCCTTGAGTCCACGGTCCTGTCCAAGGGTTTTTCCGAGGCTTGGCGGCTGGGTTACGCCGAAGCGAGCGCGCACTTGGCCGCGCTCGAGCTCGTGCCGTTGGCC
>JBGSKZ010000014.1:0-1258 GCA_041741035.1 Treponematales bacterium | reverse complement strand
GATAGCCCCGTATGGTCGACGATATGGCACGTTAGGGACGCTTCTATGCCCGCGTATACATCCGCGGGATTGCCCATAGCGTAGAGGTACAGCCTTTTGTCGCCCGCCGCGTCATAGTAAAAATCCCCCGGGGCTGCCAGGCTGGTGAGCTCCCACTTCTTTTCGCCCCGTATATCCGTCCCATTCATGAACAACGCGCCTATATCGAACTCGCTCGTAGCCGCGCTGCGCCATACAGACGCTCCATGGCTTAGCCATGCGCCCGCCGTATCAAGGTCCACGGAACCGAGCAGGAGCGGCTTTCCCCCGCTGCCATAGGCGCAGTAGGCTATCCATGCGTAGGCCGTGCCGCCCTTAGGCTTAAGTTGCCCCCGGAAGCGGTCGCCCCTCTTAAAATAGACGCTGTCCCCCGGTTTCAGCTCCGCGGCATTAACCCGGTCAAGGCTGCGCCAGGGCCTCGCTTCGGAGCCGTCATTCGCGTCGTCGCCGGCCTCGGCCAGGTAATACGACGCGCCGCCGCCGAGCGCGGGCACGGGCAGGCTAGGAGGAAGGTCAGGCGTCGGGCCTGGCTGCACGGGTAGCTGACAGGCACAAAGGCATAGGATGAGCGCGCAGAGGCCGGCCGCGCTACTTCTGGCTTTATCGGGTATATGCATGCGCATAGTTTAGCGCGGATAGCCGCGTATACCCCGCCGCATAGGCGCAAGCCGAAACATAAGCTTCGGAGAACTAGCTATGCGCCAAAGCCCGCCTCCACCGCGCGCAGGGCTTCGTCGCAGAGTCCGTCCGCTTCGGCGCGCAGGCTCGCGGCGGCGGACTTCATGGAAGCCACGTAGGCGGCGTCGCGTATGGAAGCAAGGTTTATGAGCACGTTGAGGGCCGCTCCGTGTACGCCCGCCCTGGCCATGAGGGCGGCCACGCCAGCGTCGCTGGCCGAATTCCTGTTGCCCGCCACGGCCTCCTTGGCCAGCGCTAGCGCCTCTATGCAGGCCTGGGCCGTGTCCAGGGGCACCTTCACGGCCGCCTTATAGCCCTCCTCTAGCGCGGCTTCGCGCAAAGCGCTTTCTTCCGGGCTCTTCTTGGGCAGCTTCATGGCTTCCATGACGGCGTTGAAGGCTTCGGTATCCTCGTCCACCGCGCGGGCGAGCCTTGCCTTCACCCCCTGCGCGCGCAGGGCCAGGGCCGACATGGCCTCCCAGGAAGCCTCGTAGCCCTTCTTGCCCACGGTAAGGTTGGCCACCATGGCCGCGAGCGCGGC
>JBGSKZ010000013.1:0-5181 GCA_041741035.1 Treponematales bacterium | reverse complement strand
TGAGGTTGTTTACCGCCACGCCGGGCTTGTCGCTAGCCTGGCTTACGCTGAAGCCCTGGCTGCTCTCCGACTTGTTGCCGGCTTTATCGAAGGCGCGTACCCATAGGGTATGGGCGCCATCGGCTATGCCCTGCGTATTGTAGGCCCAGAGCCAGGAGTAGGTACCGGTAATCTCGGTGCCGTCGTCGGGATCGGCCGTGAAGGGAGCGTCGAGCTTGGCCATAACGCGGTCGAGCACGGTGATGAACGCGTCGCCTGCGCCGTCTTCCACCGTGCCGCGCAGGTTAACGTTTCCGTTGAGATTCGCGCCTGGCGGCGTTATTGAAATAATGGGATCGTCGACGTCCATGATAATGAGCACTTCGCTCTGGCCCCACACGCCGCCATTGTCCCGGGCCCGTACGCGGATCTGCGTCGAGCCGCCGGCTAGCCCGGCTAAGGACAAGGAGTGCCCGGGCCAGGTGACATTGCTCGTGCCCAAGCCCACGAGGCCAGTCACGTCGGTCCAAGGATTGCTGCCTACGGATATCTCCACATCTTCTATGAAATTGCCCACGCCGTCGCGGTCGGCGGTGCCGGAAACCAGGACCGACTGGTCCCTGCCGTAATAGAGCCTCGTCGGCTCGTCGGTGGACAGGGTGACGAGAGGCCGGCCATCGTCGATGATAATGTAGTGGAGCTCCGATACGGCCTCGGCGCCTGCATTGTCAAAGGCCTGCAGCTGCATTCGGTAAAGGCCGTTGGCTCCCGGCATGATGAAGCTCCAACGCTGCTCGTAGCCTGTTCCTTCCACGGTGGCGCTGTTCCATGAGGCGGAGCTTATGGGCGCGGGGTCGAGGGCGTAACGGTAATTGACTTCCATCGCCGCCGTATTCAGGTCATCGTCCTTGACCGTGCCGTTCGCCTTAGTGCCTCCCGCATAGCGTTCCGCCGCGGGGGCGCTCGTAGTGCCGGGGCCAGGCGTCACGAAGGTGAATACGGGTTTGTCGCTGTCCACGTCCACGTTTAATACGGACGGCGATATCGCGACGCCTGTCGTGGAGTCCTTGCGCAAAGAGACGAGCAGTCCCTTCGTCAGGGAAGGAGACAGGTCGCCTATGGTAGCCCCCGCGTCCTCAAGGGCGTCCAGCTGGTCCAGTTGCGAGGCCGTAAGCGGCTCGTCGTCGTTCGCTCCGAATAAGGCCAAATACTCGTACTGCCATTCGTTGACATTACCGCCTTCATCGGTGGCGCTCACGCTCAGGACGAGGTTTTCGGAAAGCCCGAGACCGTATGCCGGATTGGACGCGTCGAAAATAACGCTCCACTTAGGCACCGTGTCCGATTGTTTCTGGAATAGCGGCGCGCTTTCGCCAACGCGGTAAATAGCCACGCTTAGCTCGGAAATATTGGACATGCCGTCATAGGCCTGTCCAGCTATAAATACGTTGCCGTTGTATTCAAGAGCCAGGTCCAGCGGCTCTTCGATGAGCACGGTCGGAGCGCGGTTGTCGAAGCCGATGAGGAGGCGGTCTTCAGAGCTGTTGCCCCGCGCGTCCTTGAGGATCACCGCTATGGTATAGAGCCCGTCGGGATAGGCCGCGGTGTTGACTACGGCGCCCGTGGTCCACGTGCCGCCGCTGACCGAGGCGTCGTAGCTACCCAGGACAGCTCCCGTGCCGCGGTCCAGTATGCGCACTTCGGCGCTGGCCAGGCCGTAATCGTCCTCGGCCACGCCGCTTATGCTTATAGTGCCGTTCCTGTATGAACCCTGGCCGGGCACGACGCTCATAGAGCGCGGGGCGTTCAGGTCCACGGCGCCGCCAAGGCCGAAGAGCGGCCCCTTGCAGGTGCTTACGCCGAGCGCGAGAGCCACGAATAAAACGAGCCTTATAGCGCGCTCGAGCGTGGGTTTATAATCGCTCTGCTTGCTCATGGTATCCTCCAAGGTCCTAGGACGAATCATAACCACCCATAAGGATGGCACGCGGCGCTGTTTATAACTAACATTTATCAATGGGGACGCGAAAAAGCGCAGCATCCCGTATAGGATATATCGGCAAGAAGCGTGCCTAAACCGCATAAATCATCAAGCAAATATGCGATTTAGTAAATATAATAATTGTAAATGATAAAAGGAATTAAAATGACGGATTTATTAATGGGAGGAAACATGGGAGATATTAGAGAAGTGGTTAGAAATAGTTATGCGACATAATTGTCGAATTCGACGATTATGTCGTCATGTTTCAGCGGATTAGCGGAATATCAGCCGTACGCAACGCGCGAAGAGCTCCATGCACACGCGGGCGTCGTCCGCGCCGCGGTGCGCTTCCTTCTGGGCTATGCCGAACGAGGAGGCCAGCGACTTGAGCGAGTAGCTGGGCAAATGGGGAACGGCGGTCTTGGCTAAAAGCTTGGTGTCGTACGCGGCGTTAAGCGGAACGGCCAGGCCCGCGCGCTCGCATTCGGCGGCGAGGAAGCCAAGGTCAAAGGGCGCGTTATGGGCTACCAGCACGCTATCGCCCAAGAAGCGCAAAAAATCCGGCGCGGCTTCCTTGAAGCTCGGCGAGAAGGATACGTCCAGGTCGGATATGCCGTGAATTGCGCTTGCCTGGCCTGGTATGGGGCGGCCGGGATTGACCAGGCTAGCGTATTCCTCCCCCGAGGAAAGCTCCCATTCCCCCGCGCGCTCGCGCATGCTGAAGCGCACCGCGCCTATTTCCACGATACGCTCTTTCTGCGCTTCCAGGCCCGTGGTTTCGAAGTCAAAGGCCACGAAGCTGGCGCGGCCGAGCAGGCCATGGAGGGCGTCTTTGTCGGCATCGCCCATGCGCTCATCGCGCGGCTGGCGGTAGCTTCCTCGGGAGTAATTGCTCAAGAAATTGCCTTCCTTATGTCAGCCTCTATGGCGCGCACCTTGCGGGCGCTCTCGGCCTTGGCTGCCGTAAGTCCGTCGGAGACTACGAGGGTGCGGGCCAGTATGTAGAATTTAATCTTCGGTTCGGTACCGCTGGGCCGCACGGTTACCATGGTGCCGTCCTCCAGGTACCATTGTATGACGTCGCTGGAGGGCAGTGCGATCTTCTTGGCGCCCGCGGGGTTCGCGCTGTCCCAGGCAAGGCCGGTCTTTATGTCGCGCACGCGCAACACCTTCACCCCGCCGAGGGCCGCGGGCTGTTCCCTGCGGTAGGCGCCCATGATGCCGCGCATGATATCCATGCCCGACGCCCCCTCGAAGTATTTATTGATGCCGCGCTCTTCGTGGTAGCCATGCTCGATATACAGCTCGTCGAGGCGCTCGAGGAGGCCCTTGCCCCTGCTACGCCAGTAGAGGGTCATTTCGGCGGTCATGGCCGCCGCGCTTATGCCGTCCTTGTCCCGCACCTCGGTTTCCACCAGGTAGCCGTAGCTCTCCTCGGTGGCGTACACGAAGTCCAGGCCTTCCTTCTCGAAGCGGCTCATTTCGGCGGCTATCCATTTGAAGCCGGTGAGGCATTCGTAGGACGCCGCTCCATAGGCCTCCGCTATGCGGCTCTGGAGCTCGGTGGTTACTATGCTGCGTATGGCTGCCGGGCGCTTGGGCATGCGGCCGAATTCCTTAAGGGACAGGAGTATGTAATCGAGCTGCAGGGCGCCCAGCTGATTGCCGCTTATAAGCGCGTAATCGCCGGCGCCGTCGGGAACCGCTATGCCCAGGCGGTCGGCGTCGGGGTCGGTGGCCATGACCACATCGGCCTTTAGCTTCTTGCCCAGCTCAAGGGCCATCTTGAGGGCGGCCGCCTCTTCGGGGTTGGGAAAGGCCACCGTGGGAAAGTCGCCGTCGGGTTCCCGTTGCTCGGGCACCGTGGACACCGAGAGCCCCAAGTCGCCCATGACCCGCTCGAAGTGCAGGGCGCCGGTGCCGTGGAGGGGTGTATAGACGATCTTTACGTCTTTTGCCAATTCTCTAAACAGGGCGGGGCGGA
The DNA here is from genome assembly GCA_041741035.1 of Treponematales bacterium. Classification (GTDB taxonomy): domain Bacteria; phylum Spirochaetota; class Spirochaetia; order Treponematales; family UBA12059; genus UBA5200. Next base: position 1,234 of record JBGSKZ010000013.1, on the reverse strand, counting down.
AGAGCTTGCTCTTAACCATGGCCACGTAGGGTTCGTCGGCTTCCTTATCGATAATCTTGAGGAGGCCCTTGGCGAGGGCTTCTTCCTTGGACAGGTATTTTATGGCGCTTACCGCGTTCACCCGCTCTATGATGCCTTCGTCGTGCGGCGCTATAACCTGGGCGCCATCGTTCCAATAGGCCTTATAGCCGTTGTAGGCGGGCGGGTTGTGGCTGGCCGTCACGACCACGCCCGTGTCGGCCTTGAGCATGCGTATGGCGTAGGACAGCTCGGGCGTTGGCCTCAGGGCGCTGAAAAGATAGGCCTTTATGCCGTTGGCCGCGAAGATAAGCGCCGCGTCCAGGGCGAATTCGGCGGAATAGTGCCGCGAGTCATAGGCGATGCAGGCGGAGAGCGCTTTGCCTTTGACCTTCGCCAAGAGGTAATCGCACATACCCTGGGTTGCGCGGCGCACCACGTAGGAATTCATCCGGTTGTAACCGCCGCCTATGACGCCGCGCAGGCCTCCGGTGCCGAACTCAAGGTCGCGATAGAAGCGGTCCTCTAGTTCCTTAAGGTCGTTAGCGGCTATGAGCTTCTCTACTTCGGCCTTGAAGGCGGCGTCGCTCTCTTTGGCGAGATAATCGCGGGCACGGGCTAGAATATCGTTGGCGTTCATACTATATCCTCCATAGCGGCTGCTGCATGGGCTTCCGCGCCGCGGCGCCCCGATTGAGTATAACGGTTTTATGCCGACGAGCAAAAGGGCGGCGCGCGTTTTTTTAAGCGGCGCTACGGAGCGGGCCGCCGCTCCCGCCAGGCGCGCTAGGGCTCACTTGCGTACAGGGGCGGGAGCTCGGCCATGCTTCCCAGCATGCGTAAAGCGCCGGCTTCCCATAGCTCTTCTTCTCCCCTGAAGCCCCACGACGCTCCCACGGGAAGCATGCCCGCGGTCTTCGCCGTGAGCATATCGATATCCGAATCGCCCACGAAGGCGCATTCATGCGGCAAGGCGCCTAAGGCGGCTGCCCCCTCGAGGGCGCTTGACGGATCGGGCTTAAGCGGCTTCCCGGGAAGGCCTCCCCGCACGAAGCCGAAGGCTATGTCGGGAAACAGGACCTCGGCAACCCGCCGCACTATATCGTCGGGCTTGTTAGACAGTATGCCCAGCGCGGCGCCGCGCGCGCGGAGCTCGGCCAGGGCGTCGCGCGCGCCGGGGGAGGGAACGTGATCTCCGGGACCGGCTTAAATGGCG
>JBGSKZ010000012.1:0-3420 GCA_041741035.1 Treponematales bacterium | reverse complement strand
GAATACCGGGCCGCTGAAATTAAAGGCTAAGGCCGCCGCGCTGAGCACTGTTTCCTCAGACGCGAAGCCCGCCGGATTCTCAAAGAGCGCGTCTATGCCCGAGGCCTGCGCCGCGTGAGGTCCGCCCATGGCCGCCAGGCGAGGGGAAACGGGGCTTACCGGGCTGAGCTTTATGGGCTCGGCGGCGAGGCAAAAAAACGGGATAAAAAGCAATAGCGCTATAGAAACTCTATTCATAGTATCACCTTTTAGTATCATGGCTAGATAGCACAACTTTAAGGAGCAGGAAAACTGTCAGAGAATTGGCCAATTAACTGCCCAAGCATCGTTTCGCTACTCGTCGCGGTTTCTATCGCACCAGCAAGAGTCAAAAAGTCGAAGGCAAGGCTATATGCTGGATCAGCATCTAAAAGAGCTTGCTGAGGACCTGTAATAGCAGTCGGATCTGATACGCCGGCATCGTTTGCTGCAGAGGCTATAAGAGCGGCGGCAATGGTATAAGCTTCGGCTGCAGACAAGCTACCAGATGGTGATGAGTTAGTCATGATTAACTCTAAAGAAGTCAATTCTTCTGAGCTTATGTCAACGCCAGAAAAAGCCCCAAAGGCAGCATCCAATTCCGCCTGGGTAGTGCTTCCGTCAAGCGGTATAGTATTTAGGACTATACCTATCCCGTTATTAATATCCGACGCTTGAATTACCGCCTGCGCCAGCAGGGTAGCCGCCTCGTCATAGGCGGCGGTGCCGGGGGTGGCGGCGCTCGCCGCGTTATACAGGGGGGTAACCAGGGCGGCGGCTAAATCCGGGTCGCCCTGGGACTGGCTCAGGAGGTAGGCCGCGTCGGCGACGGACAGGTCGGACGGTATGGTATAGCCGTCCCGGGCAAGGAAGGGCGCTAGGGAGGTTGTGAATATACGCTGGCAGGAGCTGCTCGCAAGGCTAAGGAGGGCAAGCGCTATGAGCGCGGCCGCATACCGTTTTCTAGGCACGGCGTCATTCCTTTCGTGCGGGACTTAGTGTCGTCCCTATAAGTATCGGCAGGAGAGGGCTTTAAGTAAAATAGCGCGCCTCGGGGGAAGCGCGCCACGCGATTCATAACGCTTAGAAACGCAGGGCGAAGTCGGCGGATATGCCCGTTCGGGGCCGGTCGCCCGGCCGCAGGCCCATTTCCTCGGTAAAGAGCGCCGCGTTGAACTTGAGGGCCAGGAGCTCAAGGCCGAGGCCCATGGATAGATAGCCCTTATTGAGGCCGGCGCGCAGGCTGAACAGGCCGTTTAGGAACCGGCTCTCGACGCCTGCGTGCAGCAATTGCCAGAAAGTCTCATTGTCGACTATCACGCCTATGGGATCCTGGAGCTCAAGTATAACGAGCAGGTCCACAAACGGGGCCACGGAAGCGGGAAGCGGGCGCAGAGCCGCGCCCAGGGTGATATTGGGCAGCACGGGATAAACCGAGTCCTGGCTGGAGGGAGGAAGGTCGCCTTCGCCCAGGTAGTCCAGGACTTCCCCGAAGCTTGAGGAAGACATGCTCTGCTCGGTGCTTATATCGCGCACGGCCAGGCCTATGGACAGGACACGCCCAAGCTCGAGCTTAGCGCCCAAGTCCATGGCAAGGCCGAAGCCGAGGTCCACGGGCACGCCGGTCAGTATGGCGTCTATGGAGCCGCCGGTCATGATCTCGGCGAGCTGGGTGGAGCTTATTGGGCCGGTCATGCGCAGATAAGGCCGGACGTCGCCGCCAACGGACAGATTGAGGCCGAAGAGCTTTACGGGAAAGCCCACGCCAAGCACGGCCGATATCTGCGCGTCCATGCTGCCGACGGCGCCTAGGGCGTTCTGGCCCCATACGTAACTGTCCACGGTGGCGCTGAGCCCGAGCCCCAGGCCCTTGCCTATCCAGCCTAAGCCGGCGCTCGCGCCGGCGCCTATGCCGTTGGTCGTGATCAGCTCATTGAGCGCGTTCACGAGGTCCGGCCCGGAGCTGCCGGCCGCCGCCTCCAGGGTGGCGATATTAGAGCTGGTAGGCGATACGTAGAGCCAGGGATTGGCGTTGACCAGAGTAAACTCGCGCTCGCCGTCTGCGAAGCTGGCGGGGTTGCCGAAGAAGCTCTGATAGCCCGACGACAGGGCCACGAAGGCGCCGCCCAAGGCCATGGACCTCGGGTCCTTAGGGGAGAGCTCCGCCAGGCGCTCCTGCGCCCCAAGGCTTGATAGAAGAGAGGCGCCCAGTATCAGCACTATGCTCAAGCGTTTCATGCGCGTCTCCTTAGAAGCCTAAATTCGCAGCGGAAAGGATATTAAACAAGTAGCCTGCGGAAGTATCGGGCGGTGTATAGGCATCCGGAGGAGCAGCTGACCCTGCGAGCAGATCGAAAATATACTCGCCGAGCGTTCCTCCCGGATTCGCACCGGCCCAGATAGCAGGAGGAGTTATTTCCGCCACGAAGGCCGCTACGAGCGCATTCTGGGCTATCTCGCCCGCATTGGCCCCGCCGTAGTCGTAGGGGTCGGTGCCAACCGAAACGCCTAAATCCTGGAAGTAAGCGTCGGCATCCACGAGGGCGTTGATCATGGCCACGAAGGCGGCCTCGTCCGCTAAAAGCGAGGCGGGCACGAGGGTATCGATGAAGGCTTCGATTTCCGCCCCATCGCTAGGGGGGCTGCTGGAAAGGTCTTCATATTGGGCGATCACGCTATTGATAAGTACATCCGCCCCGCTGCCATAAATATAAAGGTCAGCGCCGAGTATGGCGGCCTGCTGCACCGTGGCGGGGTCGCCAGAGGCCAGGCCGGCCGCTACCTGGGCTTCGACCGCGGTCGTAAGGGCGGCGTCGCCCCATACGGCGTCGTAGAAGTCGGGGCTTTCGGACAGCTGGCTCAGCTCGTCAAGGGACTTGTCGGCTATATCCGCGGCGCTGAGCTTTAAGGGCGCGTCAAAGAGGTTTACCGAGAGAAGCTGGTCCAGGAAGTCGCAGGACGCGAGGCTGAGTGAGATTAAGGCGACTATCGCTACGGCCGCTAGGCGTTTCATGGGCTTCCTCCGGTATGCTTTCGAGCGGGGTTTCATCCCCACCTTAGAATCTAACGCGTACTGGGATTAAATCAAGCGCCGAAGGCTATCCATCGCGCTTACGGTACGAATTCCGCGCTCAGGTCCGCCCAGGCGCCCGTCGCTGGCCCCATGGCGCGGCACACGAAGGGCGTAGGCCTATCGGGGGGCAAGCCGCGGAGCTCCAGCTTCAGATACTCGGCCGATATGGCGTGGAGAGGCGCGTCGGACTGGGAGGCCGGCGCGTCGTCTTCAGTATAGTCATTATCGGCATATTCGGCCATGGCGACGAGCAGGGTTCCTATGCGGCGCGAGGCGAACGCCCACCGCCCTTCCTTGGCCAGGGCCGCCACGGCGGCCGCCCGTTCCAC
>JBGSKZ010000011.1:0-5217 GCA_041741035.1 Treponematales bacterium | reverse complement strand
CGCGCGCGGCGCGAGCGGACGCCTCGAGGCCCACTGCGTGGACGCCGAGGGCGTGCTCTTCGCCCCGGCGGGCGAGCTGGCCGGAGCGAGCGGGCTGCCGGTCATATCGGGCGTTGAGATACGCGGCTTGCGCTACGGCATGCGCCTCGGCGCTCCTTTTACGCAGCTCCTAGCCTCCATGGCGGAACTTAGCGTAAGCGATCCGGGCCTTTTAAGCGCCGTATCGGAGATACGCATGGTGGCCAGGGAAGGCTCCCTGCCCGAGGCGCTGCTCTATCCTTCCAACTACCGCATGCCCGTCCGCATCAAGCCCGTCCTCAACGCGGAATTGCTCAAGTCCATGATGCTGGTGCTGGACGTCATGTATGCCCGGGGCCTCGCGCCCAACGTGCTTGAATTGGATTTTCGCTCGGATACCTACGTATACACATTGAAGGAGGCCGTATCTGGGTGACCATCTGATAGTCGGTCTTGATATAGGCACGTCAAAGACCTGCGCCGTAATCGGCGAATATAATGAAAACGGCATCCTCGAAATAACCGGCGTGGGCCAGGCTCCGAGCACCGGCCTCCGCAAGGGCGTCGTGGTCAATATCGAGGCCACCCTCCTGTCCATAACCAAGGCGGTGGAGGCGGCCGAGCTCATGTCCGGCCGCGAAGTGAAAGAATGCTTCGTGGGCGTGGCCGGCGCCAACGTGGAAGGCATCAATTCCCGGGGCGTCGTGGCCGTGACCGGCAAGGGCCGCGAGATTTGCCAGGACGACGTGGATCGCGTCATAGAGGCGGCGCGCGCCGTGGTCATACCCATGGACCGCGAAGTGCTCCACGTCATACCGCAGACCTTCATCGTCGACGACCAGAAGGGCATACGAAATCCCCTGGACATGATAGGCGTTCGGCTAGAGGCCGAGGTGCATATCATAACCGGCTCGGTGACGAGCGCGCAGAACCTCGTGCGCTGCGTGAACCGCTCGGGATTCAAGGCCGCCGGCCTCATACTGCAGAGCCTCGCCTCCTCGCGGGCTGTCTTAAGCCCCGACGAAAAAGAGCTGGGCTGCCTGCTCGTCGACCTAGGCGGCGGTACCACGGACGTGCTGGTGTACTCCGACGGCGCGCCGTATTTCAGCGCGAGCGTGGGCGTGGGCGGCGCTCAGGTTACCAACGACCTGTCCATCATACTCAACATACCCATGGACGCGGCCGAGCGCATAAAGCGCGATTCGGGCTGCTGCTACCTGCCGCAGGTGGAAGCCGACGATTACGTGATCATACCCGGCGTGGGCGGGCGTTCCCCCCAGGAACTGCCCCGGGCCAGGGTAGCCGGCGTCATACAGCCGCGCATGGAAGAGATATACCGCCTCGTGCGCGAGCGCGTGGAGCAGATGGGCCACTGGCACCTCATAAAGGGCGGCGTGGTGCTAACTGGCGGCGGCGCCCTCATGCCAGGCGCGGCGGACTTGGCCTACGACGTGTTCGGCCTGCCCGTGCGCGTAGGCTCGCCCTCGGTCATGGGCGGCATGGTGGAGGAGTACCGGAATCCGCTCTTCTCCACCGCCGTAGGGCTCGTGCAGCTAGGCGCGGAGCGCATGGGGCCGCCGCCCTCGGAATCCCGGGGCAGGAGCGCCGAAAGCGCCAAGCCAAGGTCGGAAGGCCTGGCCGAGAAGCTGCGCGGCTGGCTTAAGGAGTTTTTTTAAGGGGCGGAGACGTTTTTTTCGGGATACGCGCTAGCCCGCCCGAATAGGCCCTTTGGCCTTTTTAGGGCGGGCGGAGGCTTGATAACGATAATGGACGGGAGCGTCGCTGACACGGCGCGCCCGGACTAGCTAAGAATGAACGCCATGGGGGAGGGCACGATGACGTTACGATTGGTAGACGAGAGCGACGCGCATAAGCGTACGGAGCGGCAGGCGGAACAGGCGGAATTTTTCCGCGACGGGGCGGCGGCGGGCAGCGCCACGGTAATCAAGGTCATAGGCGCGGGCGGCGGCGGCTCGAACGCCGTCAACCGGATGATACTGGAAGGCCTTAGGAACGTGGAGTTCATTATAGCCAACACCGACCTGCAGGCCCTTGACCGATCCAAGGCCGCGCTCAAGCTGGGGCTCGGCGCCAAAGTTACCCATGGCCTCGGCGCCGGCGGCAATCCGGAGATAGGCGAGAAGTCGGCCCTCGAGGACCGCGAGGCCATAGCGGACGCCCTGCGCGGCGCGGATATGGTGTTCATAACCGCGGGCATGGGCGGCGGCACCGGCACCGGTTCCGCGCCTATCATTGCGCAGGTGGCCAAGGAGCTCGGTGCGCTCACGGTGGCCGTGGTGACCAAGCCCTTCGCCTTCGAGGGCAAGGTAAAGATGCGCCTCGCCGAAGAGGGCATAGAGAAGCTCAGGCAGGCGGTGGATACCCTCATCGTCATACCCAACCAGCACCTCATGAAGATCGTGGAAAAGCGCACGCCCATACGCGAGGCCTTCGTGCTCGCCGACGACGTGCTGCGCCAGGGCGTGCAGGGCATATCGGACCTGATCACCATACCCGGCGAGATTAATATCGACTTCGCGGACGTGAGCACCGTCATGCGCGGCAAGGGCGACGCCATCATGGGCGTGGGCCGGGCCAGCGGCGACAATCGCGCGGTGGAGGCGGCCGAGAAGGCCGTATCCAATCCGCTGCTCGAGGACGCGCGCATAGACGGCGCCAAGAACATACTGGTGAACGTAACGGGCGGCGATAACTTCACGCTCTCCGAATTCGAGGAGATCATTTCCATCGTGACGGCCAGCGCCGATCCCGAGGCCATGGTAATATCCGGGCTGGTGGAGAATCCCGACTCAGGCGACGAGGTGAGCGTAACGGTCATAGCCACCGATTTTTCCCGTTCCATACGCCCGAGCATAAGCGGCGCCGCGCCTCGCAAGGACACGTCGAAAGAGCTCGACGATTTCATATCCAGCGACGAATGGCGCACCATAGTCGAGCCGCGCGGCAAAAGCTACCTGATGGCGCGCAACGACGGCGACGAACTGGACATACCCACCGTGCTGCGCGAGCGCAGGCCCGTGGGGCAGGGGAGCGAGGCCTAAGGCCGTGGCCGGCCGGGATATCATAGACAAGTACGGCGCCTGGCTCCTCGCGGCGCGCCGTCGTTCACCCCTCACCCTTGACGCCTATATACGGGAGCTCCGAGCGCTCGAGGCCTGGCTCCTCGGGCGAAGGCGCGGCTTCGCCGAGCTGACTAGCGCCGAGCTCCTCGAATACCTCGTGGCGCGGCGCTTAGGCGGCATATCCGCGCGTACCCTGGCGCGCATAGTGTCGGGCCTGCGGGGCTTCTTCAAATTCCTCAGGCTTGAAGGCCTGCGCGGCGACGATCCCACCGAGCTCCTGGAGTCCCCCCGACAGGAGCGCTCGCTGCCCGACGTATTCAAGCCCGAGGAAGTGAACCTCATGCTCGACGCCATAGACATTTCCTCGCCCGGCGGCCTCCGCGACCGCGCCCTCTTCGAGCTTATCTACTCCTGCGGCTTGCGCATAACGGAAGCCGCCACGCTCAGCTTCGAAATGCTCTATCTCAAGGAGCGCATCATACGCGTCATGGGCAAGCGGCGCAAAGAGCGCATCGTGCCCTTCGGCGAAACCGCGTACGCCTGGCTCAAGCGTTACCTGGAGGAAGCCAGGCCCCTTTTAGAGAAGGGGCCGCGCAATGACCGCGTATTCCTCAACCGCTCGGGCAAGGGCATATCGCGCAAGGGCGTATGGAAACGTTTCGACGAACTGCGCCTGGCCAGCGGCGTGGCCGGGAAGCCGCATACCCTGCGGCACTCCTTCGCCACGCACCTGCTCGCAGGCGGAGCGGATTTGCGTACCGTGCAGGAGCTCCTGGGCCACGCGGACATAGCGACCACGCAGATATATACCCACGTTGACGCACTGGCGCTGGCGCGGACCCACGAGGAATTCTTTCCCCGCCGCCAGGCTGAGGGCGACGAGGACGAATACGAAGCCCTGCCCGCGCTCGCAAGCGCGGACGCGGACCCAGGCGTACGCATAGACGGAGGCTCGCTATGAAAAATCGCTATCGGTACCTTGGGGCCTTGAGCCTGGCGCTCGCCGCCCTCGTAAGCCTCGGGCTTGCTTCCTGCTCCAGCGGCGAAGACAAGAATTTCCTTGAACGCATGTTCGACCTGGAATCCCGCTCCATGAAGAACGCTCCTCCGTCGAGCGTGGAAGAACTCAAGGCAGCGATAAGCCAATACGGGGATGAAGTCGAGCGCACCGTAAGCGCCATGGAAAGCCAGGCTGGCTACTGGCGGCTCCTCGCCGTGCGGCTCATGGAACAGGGCCTCTTCGGCGACGCCTACGACGCGGCCCTGAAGGCCTTGCGCTTCTATCCGGATAATTCCGGCCTCTACTACGTGGCCGGGCTTTCCGCCTCCTTCCTTTCGCGTAGCGCGAGCGCCGAGCTCGGCGGCGGGGCCGCGAGCCGCGAGGCCTGGCTCCGGGCGGCCGAAGGCGCGTATCTGGAATCCATAGACCTGAATGCCAGGAATACCCGCTCGCTTTACGCCCTGGCGGTGCTCTATTCCTTCGAGTTTGAGGCTTACGAAGCGGCCGTAGACATGGCGCAGCGCTTCCTGGCCATATCCACCCGCGACGCGGACGGCTTCCTACTGCTCGGCCGCTCCCTGTACGGGGCGGGCAGGCTCGAGGAGGCGGTCGAGGCCTACGATAATGCCCTGCGTTTCACGACCGTAGAAGAGAAGAAAAAACAGGCCTCGGATAACAAGAAACAGATCCTGGATGAGCTTTATGGCTCCTGATAGGCCCGGCTTGCGGCTGCTCGCCCTGGCCCGTTCCCCGTTTCTGTCGGCCAGGGAGCGCATATTGGTGGCCGACGCGGTGGAGGCCCCGCTGAGCGAATTGTCGCTGGCCGACCTTGAATGCCTTTGCGGCAGGCGGCACCGGGAGGCGAACTGGGAGCCTAGGCGCCTCGAGGATGAGGCCCTGCGCGACGAAGCCTGGATGGCCTCTACCGGGACGAGGGCCTATTCCTTTTTCGACGCGGACTATCCCGTGCTCCTACGGGAGACGGCCAGGCCACCCTTCATGCTCTACGTGCGGGGCAGGCTGCCCGATCAGGACGCTCCCGCCCTGGCGGTCGTGGGCACGCGCTACCCTACCGGCAGGGGCCTGGAAGCGGCCGCCTTCATAGCCGCCGGCGCG
>JBGSKZ010000010.1:0-5506 GCA_041741035.1 Treponematales bacterium | reverse complement strand
GGCCGCAGGCGGCGCCGTGCTCGAAGGAGCGTTTCAGGCCAGCGGCGCCGCGGCCGCAGGCATAGGCGCGATCGAAATCGCGAGCGCAGGCGCCGGCAAAGGCGCGGGAGGACAGCCATGAACTACAGCGGAGCCCGCATACTCGTCGAATGCCTCGCGGAGCAGGGCGTGGACAGCGTCTTCGGCTACCCCGGCGGTTCGGTCATAGCGATCTACGACGAGCTGCATAAGCACGCCGATCGCATAAAGCACTACTTAACCGCCCATGAACAGGGAGCGGCCCATGCAGCGGACGGCTATGCGCGAGCCACCGGCAGGCCCGGGGTGGTCATAGCGACGAGCGGCCCCGGCGCCACGAACCTCGTTACCGGCATAGCCACGGCCTATATGGACTCGGTGCCCATGGTAGCCATCACCGGCAACGTGCCGGTGAGCCTGCTCGGCAAGGACAGCTTCCAGGAAGTGGACATAGCGGGCATAACCATGCCCATCACCAAGCACAGCTTTATCGTAAAGGACGTGAAGGACCTTGCCCGCTGCCTCCGCAGCGCCTTCGCCATAGCGGCCACGGGCAGGCAGGGCCCCGTTCTCGTCGACATACCCAAGGACGTGACGATGGCTCTCTGCGAGTGGGAGCCGCAGAGCAAGGCGGAGCGCGCCGCCTCCCTTGCCTCGCTTGGCGCGCGCTGGCAGCCGCCCATACCCGAAACCGAGCTGGCGGAAGCCGCCTCCATGATCAACGCCTCGCGCAGGCCGCTCTTATATGCCGGCGGCGGCATTATATCCGCGGGGGCCTCGCCTGAGCTTAAGGACTTGGCAGAGCGCCTCAAAGCGCCGGTAGCCTTGAGCCTCATGGGGCATGGCGCCTTTCCCTCCGCTCATCCCCTGTGCACGGGCCTCATAGGCATGCACGGCGCCAAGGCGTCCAACATGGCCGCCTCCAAGGCCGACCTCATTATCGCCCTGGGCACCAGGTTTTCGGACCGCGTGGTAAGCAATGTATCGAGCTTCGCCAATGGCGCGGGCGTGCTGCACATAGACATAGACCCCGCGGAGATTAACAAGAACATACAAAGCGGCCGCGCGCTTAAGGGCGATATCAAGGCCATACTCCAGGCGCTTTTGCCCCTAGTATCGGCCCGCGCCTCCTCGGACTGGAACGGCGATATAGACGCCTGGAAAAAGATACGCCCTTCGTCCCACCACGCGGACAAGGCCCTGCATCCGCGCTTTATAATGGAAGAAATCCACGCGCGGGTGCCGGCGGACGCGATAATCACGACGGAAGTGGGTCAGCACCAGATGTGGACCGCCCAGTTCTATCCCTTCTCGGCGCCGCGCAGCTTTCTCAGCTCAGGAGGCTTAGGCACGATGGGCTTCGGCACCGGGGCGGCCATGGGAGCGCAGGTGGCGCATCCGCATCGCCAGGTCGTGCACATAGCGGGGGACGGCAGCTTCAGGATGAACTGCGCCGAGCTGGCCACGATAGCGCACTACGACTTGCCCATACTGATCGTCGTCTTGAACAACGGCACGCTGGGCATGGTGCGCCAGTGGCAAACCATGTTCTTCGCGGGCAGGCACGCCGCCACGACCCTGAACCGGCCGCCGGATTTCGTCAAGCTGGCCGACGCATTCGGGCTAGCGGCCTGGAAGGCTACGGACGCCGCGTCCTTCAAGCACGCGATGTCAAAAGCCCTTGAGAGCCGTCGGCCCTGCTTGATCGAGTGCGCCATAGACATAGACGAGTCGGTGCTCCCCATGGTGCCCTCGGGCAAGCCTATAGAGGAGCAAATATTGGAGCCATAGACGGACCGGCGCCTAAAGCGGGAAGCTCAGCGTGAAGGACCAGGCGCCGTCCCGCTCTAGCGCCACCGTCCCTCCGAGTTCCTCGCTTAAGGCCCGGATGAGACGCATGCCCAGGCCGTTCGCGTTATCGAGATCCTGCTGAGACGGCGGGCCTGAGCCGTCGTCCGAATACCGGAAGCTGACGACCCCCGCTTCCGCTCCTACTACCAGGCGTATAAGCCCTGAAGCCCTGTCTTTGAACGCATGCTTCATGGAATTGGCGATAAGCTCGTTGATGATGATACCCATGGACGACAGCCGCGCGTAACTGAGCGTAAGGTCGGCGATGGAGAGCTCCTTATTCACGCGCCCGGAGTCTGGATAGATGCCCAGCATCTTATCTATGAGCGGGGGTAGGAATTCGGCCAGGGCTTGGCTTTTACCCGAGCCGGGCAGATAGAGCAAGTTATACAGTTCCATCATGCCTTGTACGCGGTCGGCGGCCTCGCTGAGCACTTCGCCCGGGTCGCGCCTTTCCTGCATGCGAGCCTGCAGAGACAAAAGGCTGCGTATAGTCAGCATGTTGTTTTTAACGCGGTGGTGCGTTTCCAGAAGCAAGAGCTCCTTTTCCCGGAGCAGCGACTTGATGCGCTCCTCAGCATGGGCGCGCTCGCTAATATCTTGGAGGCAGAGTAACACGCGGCGCTCCCGCCCGCCGTCTATGGGGGCCGTGGACGCGAGCAGGGTATGCTCTTTTCGCAGGCCGCCATGGGCGAAAACGGTCTTATACTCGACCCCTTGATGCAGGGCGCCGGTACGCCTCGTGTCATCCAGGGCTTCGTTGAGCGCGCAGGAAGGGCAGCTTTGGCCAAAGCCGCAGCCGCGGGGGTCGTCCTGCGCGTTTATGCAGCCAAAGACCCCGCAAGCCCGGCCATGTCGAAGCTCCGTTTCGGCTATACCGGTGAAGGCGGAAAAGGCTGGATTGGCGTAGAGCACGCGCTGGCTATCGTCCAGCACGCATATCATGACGGGCGTGGCGTTATAGACGGCCTTGAGCTCGGCCCGGTCCCTTTCCAGCTCGGCTAGCGAGAGCCGCCGCTGCTCGACGCTGGCCAGCATTTGGGCGAATACGGTCAAGAGCCCTCGCTCGCTTTCCGAGAAGGCATTCGGCCGTTTTACCGAATCGAAGCCTACGCAGCCGACGCAAGCGCCGCCGCGCATAAGGGGCACGGTAAGGAGGCTCTGTATGCCCTGCCCATCCAGCAAGGCGCGAAACTCGCCTTCGGGTAAGTCCTGTACGGCTTCGACGTAATGGGCCTTACCCGCTCGATGCTCCCGTATCCCGTCATCGATAAGCGAAAGGGCCAGATTTTGCAGACGGTCTTTTTGCGGCTCTATGCCTGGCGCGCACCACTCATGGCTGTTGCCGGCTATGCCCCGCTCAAAGTCGTACTCGAAAATGTAAGCCCGGTCGGCCCCTACGCATTGCGCCATCTGCGCCAGCGAATACTGGACTGAGGCGTCAACGGCCTCCGGGGGCAGGTTAATGTAGGTAGTGGATAGCTCCACGAGTAGGCTTTGCAGCCGGGCCTGCGCCTCAAGGGCCTTTTCAGCCCGCCGGAGGCCGCTTAAGTCCCTGATCACCACATGGACGCGTCCAAGATCCCGCTCATAGCCTGATATGAGCTCGGCGTTGAGCAGGTAGTGGCGCGGGCGGCCGGTATCGCTCTCGTATGAAATCTCGCGCTCGAAGGACCGGCCGCCCTCCGCGAATACGCAGAGCTCGTCGGCGAAGAGCTCCATAGCCTCCGCGTCAAGGAATTCGCGCAAAGACATGGCTCTATTACCGCGATCATTAAGGCCTATAGACCGCAAGGCCTCTTTATTGAGGTCGACGATGCTTATGAGCTCGGCGAGGCCCATCAAGTCCTCGGGGTGAGCCTGAAGCCATGCGCGGAAATCGGGGTGGCCGGCAAGCCGCAATTCATCGACGCGGCGCTTAAAACCGGAAAAATCCTCCACCCACACCGCTCCCACGTCATGCTCGAACAGGGAACGGTAATGCTCCTCCCTATCGCGAAGCTCGGCGCGCGCTTCGAAGAGCCTGAACGCCATCTTTACGGAAGCCAGGAGTACGGTTTCGCCGGAATTCTTCACGATATAGCCATAGGACGTGATGCCTTCGGTCTTATCCACTACCTCGCGCTCGGTATGGGAGGATAAAAAAGCCAGGGGTATATCGTGCCTTGAGAGTATGAGTTCAGCCGCCTGGGTACCGTCCATGCCGGCACCCAGATTGATATCCATAAGTATGAGGTGGAGTTCGCGGCCGCTATCGGCGAGCGCCACGGCTTCCTCGCCCGAACGGGCGATCAGGACCGAATAGCCCTGCCGTTCCAGCAGGGCTTTCTGCGCCAGGGCGATGATAGCTTCATCCTCCACCAGCAGTATGTTTTTTTTGCCTTGAGTAGACATGGCTCTAGTGTAAGGCAGCGTGGCTTGTAACACAAATCCTGCGGAAATTTCTAAAAAACTCTTCGTTTCCCTCAAGCGCCCTTGCGCTAAATTTCAAAGCACAGTAATATTGAAAGCGATAATGCGATATTTCGTAAGTAATTCGAAAGGGAATATGCATGAATGAGGTCTTATCCGACAGAGAGAGGCAGATACTAGCCTTCCTGGCCGAGGAAGGCACGCTTTCGGTTTCCAGGCTGTCAGACGTTTTGAGCGTGTCGGCCGTAACCATACGCGCCGACCTTAAGAACCTCGAGGGGCTGGGCTACCTTGAACGCACCCACGGCGGCGCTACGCCAAGCTTCCACACCAATATACTCGAGCGCTTAAACGAAAGATCGGTCGAAAAATCCCGCATAGCCAAAGCCGCCGCCGCCATGGTCAGGGACGGCGACCGCATCATGATAGAGGCAGGCACCACCACCGCCATGATCATGAAGCAGCTCTCGGGCAAGCGGGACCTCCATATCGTTACCAATTCCACGCTCGTGCTCACCTGGGCAAGGAGCCTGCCCTCCGTATCGCTTACCGTGGTGGGCGGCGAGTACCGCAGGCTTACCGAGTCTATGGTAGGCCCGTTGGCTCTCGACGCCATAGCGCGCTACAACGTGCGGCTCGCCTTCGTCGGCACCGACGGCCTTTCCGTGGAGCGCGGCATGACCACGCACCTGGCCGAAGGCGCGGAAATCGTCAAGGCTATGGTGGCCAGGGCCGAAATCTCGGTGTTGCTGGCCGATTCTACCAAATACGGCCGCTCAGGCTTCGTATCCGTCCTGCCCCTCTCGGGCGTGGACATCATGATAATAGACGATGGATTGACAGCGCCGGCCGCCGAAGAGCTGCGCGCCGCATCCGTCGATCTGCGGCTGGTATAAAGAGGAGTACTATTATGGCTAAGCTCGTGCCCATGCCCCGCCAGGGCAACAGCGTGGAATCCTGCGTGCTCGTGGGCTGGCGCGTACAGGAAGGCGCTACCGTAAAAGCGCAGGACATACTCTGCGACGTGGAAACCGATAAGGCCGTTTTCGAGGTGGCCGCCGGCTTCGACGGCACCGTGCTGAAATTGCTCGCCGCCGAAGGCGACGACGTACCGGTGCTGCAGCCCATAGCGGTCATAGGCGAAGCGGGAGAAGACTGGCAGGTCGCCGCAGGCGGCGCGAATAGCCAGGTCGCAGCGTCCGCGGCGGCAGCCGCGAGCGGATCG
>JBGSKZ010000009.1:0-7440 GCA_041741035.1 Treponematales bacterium | reverse complement strand
ATTGGGCAGCACCTTGAGCCCGTCCTCGGCCCGGTTCACCGGCATGCTCGTCTTCTTGGACAGGAGCTCCACCATGAGGCTTTTATAGTCGGGCGACAGGTGCTGGATGACGATAAAGCCCAGCCCGGAATCCGCCGGCATGTGGGTAAAGAAGTCTTCTATGGCCTCAAGCCCGCCCGCCGACGCGCCTATGGCCACATAGTACGCCGGCCCGCCATCGAGGTCGTCCTCTTTCCGAAGCTCCGCGCTATCCATGGCTATGGTACCCCCCGTAGGCATTTTAATTTATGAAAAGTGCCACTACAATATAATTTGATAAATTAGCTAAAGAAAAGGGTGCTGATTGACTTTTTAAAAACGAGCCAGTAATACCCGAAGCTCCTCTATGTAGGCGTCGGTTTGTTTCTGCGAGATGGAAGAGCTAAGGGTAGGGGCGGCTTTAGGTTTTGCCTCAAGCGAAAGGAGCCCCTTGCCCGCCGCCAGCGCATCGCGCTTTTCGCGTCGGAAAATGATGCGCTCCGGGTATTGGAAGCTTGATCTGGTGCCTGAAGCATAACGCCATGCATGCCGGGCCGCGGCAAGCGCCAAATCGATGCGCCCCAGCGTCCGAAAAGCTCGCGCGCCTATACACGCCCACCACGCCGCATCGAAGCAGATAGTAGAACCCTTGCTGGCGGCGAGAGCCGCCCGTACGAAGCCAAGGGCCGCGAGCGGCTCATCTTTCGCTCCAAGGTAGCTCTGATAACGCGCGAGTGCGGCTATGTACTCTTCGTTACCGGCTATGCGTATTCCCGGTTCCGCCCGCGCGAAGCCTTCTTTGGCTTCTTCTTCCCTGCCGAACGACAGTAAAAGCCGCGCGCGGAACAATTCATAACGCGCCAGGTCAAAAGTTTCTTTGGGTGCAGGGCTCATCCAAGCGTCAAGAGCGCGCAGAGCGAGCACTGCCTTGCCATCGTCGGCTAATTGCAAAGCCAGCCTATTCCGCACAATAAGGCATAATCCGGCAAAGGGTATTGCTTCATCGGCGGTTAGCCCCAATAGCTCTTGAGCCTCCGTTTTTTTGCCGAGGGCCTGCAGGCATTCAGCCTCTACGATGCGCTTATCTAAAGAAAACTGCGTTAATCCCAGCTTTTTATATAACGCGCCACTTTCGCGGGCACACTTCAGCCCGTCTTCGTAATCTCCCTCGTCAAAATGCCAGCCTGTCAGAAGGGCAAGCGAATCGGCAAGGGTAAGGACGCTGCCCAGCTCGGCATCATAATGCCGGAGCTCGGCTATGCATCGCAAGGCTCGCTGTTTGTCCCCGAGCCAACGCGCCTGCTGGACCCCGAACCAAGCGCAGTCGGACAGCGAGGCTATATCCTTGAGTTCCCGCGCCAAGTCCCTCGCTCGGTCGAGCATGCCGAATGCATAGCTAAAATCTCCTTCATGCCAATTTAAGACTCTAGCGCATAGGCGGGTATAACACTCGATAGCCAAGCCCGTCCTGCCCGCCTTCAAGAATAGGTCGGCGCTTGATTCAAGGCGCTCCAGGGTATGATCATACTCCTCCCGCTTGATATTACCGAAGGTAAGCTGTGTAAGTTCTGATCTCCTTGCCGCTAGTTCGTCTCCAAAGCTGGCCCATAGCTCAGAAGCGCGCGAGCTGTGCTTTGCCAAGCTTAGGCTATCCTGGTCGAACCACGCGCAAAGAGCGGAGAGCTCCTCGAAGGCCGCTTGATCCTCTGCGGCGTGCAGATCGGTTACGTCTATCAGCGCTAAAAGCAGGCCGAGTTCATGTATGCCGTCCCTCAGGAGGAAATACGGCCGCAAGGCCAAAAGTGCGCCGAGTGCGGCTCCCTGAGCGCTGCTCTGTATGCTGGCGCGCAACGCAGCGTAAATATTCGGCCAGTCGTCCTTGATGCTGTCCATGTTAGTACGGTCCCGGATGGGCGATAGAGCTGCGCCTAAACGCAGCGCAAGCCCAACGAAATGGCGGCGGTACGTCTCTTCCGCTTCCTGCGCCCGCGCGCCATGAAGGAGTCGGGCAAGCGCGTAGCCGCGGATGCTCTCGAGTAGTTTCCAGCGCGGAGGCCAGCGCTGGCGCCCGTCTAGCATCAAAAGGGACTTGTCGCAGAGTTGGGGCAGTACCGATGTGGGGGGGCACGCGATAAGCGCCTCGGCGCCTTCCAGATTGAAGCCTCCCACGCATAGCGCGAGCGCCTCCATGCAACGCCGTTCCTCAGCATTGAGCAGTGACCAGCTCCATGCGATTACGGCCTTTAAGGCGCGTTGACGCAAGGGTAGCGCTTCCAAGAGCGGCTCTTCTAGCGTAAGCAGTTCCTGCAGGGACGCGAGCAGTTCATCAGGCGGAATGGAGCGACAACGTGCCGCGGCCAGTTCTATGGCAAGGGGTATGCCTTCAAGTTTTCTCGTCAGCAACGCGAGAATCGTTTCCTGTCCCGCCAGATCCAAACTCGGAGCCGCGGCGCGCGCTCGGTCCATGAAAAGCCGAACCGCGGCGTTCTCGCGGATAGCCTGAGGCTCGTCGTCTATGCCTGGCACGGGCAGCGTTTCAAGGAAGTATACAATTTCCGTCCTGCCTCCTAGTGCTTGCGTGCTCGTCACGATCAGCGAACAGCCTTCGGCTTCCGCGTGCAGTGCGGAAGCGAGCGCCGCGCATTCAGGAGCGAAGGCTTCGCAGTTATCCATGATGATGAGCATATGCCTGCCCGAAAGGCGGCGGGCGAGCTCGATAGGGTTTTCGCCGGCGTGGAAGCTCAAGCCCAAACCCTGGGCCGCGCGGGCGAACAGAGCTTCCCGCCCGCAAGAGGTAAAGTCAAGAAAGCATGCGCCATCCTCAAATTCCGGCTTCAGTGAGCGGGCGCATTCCACCGCGAGCCTCGTTTTACCGGAGCCTCCCGGACCTACGATAGAAACGAATCTTTTATTCTGAAGGAGTTCTGACAGCCTACTCACGTCGCCTTCTCTTCCTATGAAGCTTGTAAGCCAATAGGGAAGCGATTCCTCGCGCGCTATTTTACTCGCGGTACCATGCTTGGTTTGGTAACGGCCGCTCTTTATCTCTTTATAAAGCGCGGCTAAATTCGGATCTGGCCGGGCCCCTAATTCCCGATCAAGCGCCTCGGTGTAGGCTTCGTACTGAAGCTGGGCCGTGTACGTATCCCCCGAGGCGGCTAAGAGCTCAATGAGCAAGGCATGGCCAGCCGGCTCAAGCGGCGCTATAGCGAGCAGGCGGCGGGCGCGGATACCCGCTTCCTCAAGACTTCCGGCTTCCAGCAGGCTACGTCCCGCGACGCCGAGCGCTTGGGCGGCGAGGCTTCGGTAGCGGCTCTGTTGCAGAAGCTGCCAATCCTCGAATTCGAGGGCGTCCTTAAGGAAGAAGCCTTCGAGGAAGTCTCCCCGATACAGTCGCGACGCTTCGTCAAGGCGCGCAATCCTATCTTCTGGCTTTTCAATGGCGCAGCTATGGCTGAGCAGAGCCTCGAAACGCCAGGAGTCGACGCTAAGCCCAAGCCCGTTATCAAAGCAAAGGGTATCGCGATCGCCTGATATTATGGGTATACCCTCCGCTGTAGCGGAGTCCGATATAGCCATGCGCAGATTGGCACGCGACCGCTCAGGCGAATTTTCAGGCCAGAGCAGCGCCGCGGCGCGTTCGCGGCTCAAGGGATTGCGCGTAGCGGCGAGGTAGTATATAAGGGCCGCGGTTTTCTTGCGCGCCGGGCGGAATTCAAGTCCACGGAGTTCTATCGAGGGTATGCCCAGAAGCTTAATATCCAGCATGGCTTAGCCTCATGCATTTCGTTTTTTCATAGGCAAGGAATCCTTTTTATTGGCGGCAGGCGCATCCTGAGACGATTGTGTGACGGAGAGGGCGGAATACTGTGCCTTGAGAGGGGGAAAGCCCTCTTGAGGAGGTACGAAGATGAAAAAGTATGGAGCTTTACTGGCGGCCTTATTCTTAGCGCTTTCAGTCTTCGCCGCGCCTTTGTCGCTCAGCCCCAAGCTCAGCGACAGGGGGAGGGCGGCCGAACCCGCGCTAATCCTGCTGGACCAGGGGGCTGGAGACGCGGCACTCGTGATCGTGGCTGACCGTGCGCTGCTTCCCGCCGCGAGCGAGCTCGTAAAACCGGCTCCTGGCCGTCCTCGAGTCATTGCCTTTTTAGTAAACGGCGGGGGCTTAGCTGCCGTGGGCGGTGGCGATGCCTTGGCGCGGGAAACCGCGGCGTTGCTGGAAGGGGCTGAGCTCAGGCGGGCCTGCATACTTGGTTGCGGCAACTGCGCCGAGGCGGCTATCGGGCTGCGTGAGCTCTTCCCCGCCGCCAGCGGCTTAGTGATCCTGGAAGGGAGCGTACAGCCTTCTATCGCCTTGCGTGCAGGCGCGTACCTAGCCTCGGCCGCCCATGCGGGCGTATTTGAGTACATCAACGCCAGCCTCCGCCCGGAAAGCGACATCGGGCCTCGCCGCCAAGGCTGGAAGCCCATGGTTGCAAGGTAGCCCGGCCAGGCTGACAACGCGGAGCGGACGCGTACAAAGCGCGTCCGCTCATTGCTCTGCCGTAAAGCTGGTATGCGTTAATACGGGCAGGGCATCTTCCATTTGAGCCTCCGCCATTACGTTTACCCGTCCCGGTTTCAGGCCGGATAGTTCGGCCGCGCTAAATCGCAGTTCAACGCTGCCCTGCCGCGATAGCGCGGCTACTTTATTAAGCTTGAATCCATCGGAGTAAAGGTTTAAGGAAACCCGTGCGCCGGGTTCAGGCTGCGCGTCCGTGCCGTCCGGCCAGGCTACGGCGCTGAGCTTCGCGTATATCCTGAGGCTTTCGCCCGGCGTATAATTCGGAGGCACGCGCAGTTCGTCAAAGCGCAAGCGCCTATGGCTTATACGCGCTAAGGTATCGGCATTCTTCGGCTCATAGCCGGGGTAGCGTTCCAAGGCTATATAGGGCGGGCTGAACGATAGGCCCGACACCAGGTAAGGGCCGTTCGATGCCCATGCATGGCCGCGTTTGTCCAGAAAGGCCTGCGCTTCGACAAATGCGCGTCGTGCCTCCTCCGCGCTTATAAGCGGACTGAGGTACGCCGGGGCTGCGCCGCTATCGTATAATCGAACAAGAGCCTCCGATAGGTCCGCTACGCATTCAGGCCGAAGCAGGTCGATAGCGCTTTTGGTGTCCGAAGAAGTCCAGGCGTAGCGGGCTTCCGGGTCGCCGAGCAGGAGTTCCTCCATAGCTGCTACGATGCTCCAATGGACCATGGGCGTGCTTAAGCTACAAAGTTGGGCTTGGCGCTCGGGGTCGATACTCCAGCCCCAGTCGGCGTATACCGCTAAGCGTCCGTCTTCAAGCGGCTCCACCGCCATAATACGTTCAAGGTCATAACCATGCATTTCCTTCAAGTCGGCGTCGAAACGCAGGTCGCCCTCGCCGTCATCTCTAGTCCAGTCCAGGCGGAAAGCAAGCCAGAATAGAGCGTCCGCCGCGCTGCCGCGGCTTCCCGTATGCCAACGCAGCCCGGAATAGTCCAGTTCGGCGCGCACGGAGGCCACTAGCCCGTGACCGACTTCCTTCCAGCGGCGCTCCCTGCCATGCCACGCGAGGGCTTGGGCAGGAATCGGCATAGGGTCTCTCGATAGGCCGAGTCGCCTGACGCCCAGCCATGCCGGCTTGCCGCTTGAGGGTTCGCAAATATTCCAGGCATCGGGCTCTACGCTGGCGTCTATGACGGGCCATGATAATGGCGTGAATAGGTCCCAGCTATATATAGGATTCCATGCGGCTTCAAAAATACTGCCGCTGCGGCTCAGTACGCCAATCCTTAAGGGTTCGCCGCTATCAGCCTCCTTCGAGCAGAGAGCGGCGCGCCAGAACCAAGCATTCAGGCCGGCTTCGCTATCGAGGGCAGGCAGAGCGGTAAAGCTGTTCCTGTAGAATAAGTAGCTTCGGTCGGTGAGAGCGAGGAAAATCCTGAAAGAATCGCTAAGCCCCGCGCGCGTCATAGCCCCTATATCGTTTTCATAACTAGCTGCCGAATCATAACGGCCCTCCCATAGGCGGTCTATAACGCGGTCGGCGTCAGGGCTTGAGGGCATCCAAGGGTTATTAGCGCGAGAGGCGACAGGAAAAAAGGATCCATAACGAATCGAGTACATCTGGCACATGACCGGGTCCCTATAGGCTACGGCGCCGCCGGAGCCCCAACGCTCGGTATATATATGCCAGGCCAAATCGACTGGGTCGCTGCTCGAAAGGAGTTCGACGCAGGAGCTGCGATTTTTCTCCAATAGCTCGGTCTTAATGCCCAAATCCTGAAGGATCGTCGATAAATATGCCGCTACCGGGAGAGCACCGGAAGGGTCATCCGCGCGCGCTAGCAGTCGTAGGGTAAGCGGCGTCCCGTCAAAGAGCCAATACCCTCCCTCTAAGCGGAGCCTGCCGGCGAGGGCGGGCAGCGCGGCGGCTTCGGACAGTGCCTCTTGGATAATCTGCCGTGCCGTCCTGTCCCCATTCTCGCTATAGCCCTCCGCATAGGCCGCTCGATACCAGGGCGCTGCTCCAGGCGCATCGGGGCTGAAGGGCAGGAGCAGAGGCGTTGCATGTCCCGAGGCCAGCTCCCGCGCCAAGGCTACGCGGTCAATAAGCCTATTCAGCGCCTGCCGCAGCGTGGCTATGCCCAGCGGGTTAAAGCGCTCTATGCCGTCCTCGCCGCGCGCCAGGTAAGGGGCCGAATCGGGGGCTGGATTCAGCAGCAGCGAATAGCTTAGGTAATGCGCGTCGCCCGTCAGGATGGTTTTGTTGGATTCGGATCCTATATCCCCTAGCGAGGAAGGAGAGACCCCCGCGTACAGCATATCAAAAGTCCCGTTTTTTACGTCTTGTACGCATAGATTTTCATCGGCCCGAAGTTCGACGATGACCTGTTTGGCCTCAGTCAACGCCGGTTGCGGCTTATTCTGCCCGCAAGCTAGGACGAAAAGTAAGGCCGATAGAACGACGTAAAGTCTTGGCTTTAGTGAAAGCGATGATTTCATAATAACCTCCCGAAAAGAAGCCGTGGTAGGCGTTCCGGGTGTGCAGTTCTCAAGCAGCAAATCTTTCGGATCGTTTGTGTTAATTATACTTTGCTTTGCTCGACGGCGCAAGAAAAAGCTTGCCCCCGCGCCCCTCCTGGTTTACCCTTCAAGCTCGAAACGGAAGCAATCTAAAGGAGCCCGCCATGAAAAAGCGCGTACGTATATTCTTGATAGCCGCGGCCGCGTTGTTCGCCCTGCTCTTCATCGGGCGCTTCGCTTATCTGCTCGCTGTACGGGAAAGCGGCCAGGGTCCTTTAGGCGGCTTTGGCCTGCAGGATAACTACGTCCAGGAAAGCTCGTCCATGTCGCGCAAGAACTACGCGAGCGCCAAGGTTTTCATACCCGGGCCCGCTTCCGGCGCCCAG
>JBGSKZ010000008.1:0-10285 GCA_041741035.1 Treponematales bacterium | reverse complement strand
TCTCCGGCCAGCATGCGGGCGGCGGCGTCCAGGGCCGTTACGAAGCTCGCGCAGGACGCGGCCACATCGAAAGCGCCGCAGTCGCGCTGGCCGCCTTGAAGCCTGCCCTGCACCAGGATGGCGGTGGCCGGGCTAATGTATTCGGGCGTGTCGCTGCCCACGACGACCAGGTCGAGCTCCTGCGGGTCCACGCCCGCGTCGGCTAATGCCGCCCTGGCGGCCTTTTCCGCGAAGTCCGCGCTCGTCTCGTCGATACCGCGCAGCCTGGCTATGTGCCGCGCCTTGATACCTATTTTTGCCTCAAGTTTCTCCGCGTCGAATTCCACGCCGGCAAGCTCCTTGAGTTCTCCGTTCGTTATCGCCTTGCCCGGCGCGTAGAGCCCCGTGCCCAGTATTTTGGCTTTTGCCATCGCTTGGCTCCTTGATTACAGGCCTTCGGAAAGATAGCCGGCTATGCTGCCTACGACTGACTTGGCGCTGCCCCGGAAGCCGTCGAAGAGCAGTTCGATTCCATAGTAATGGGAAATGCCTAAAAGGAATTCCACGCTACTGGCCCGATAGAGGGGATCCGCGGCGCTCAGCGCCGGGTCGAGCCCATCGTCGCCCAGCTTGTCATAGCCATGCTCGAAGGCGGCATAGTAGGCGCGCACCCTTGCCGGCGCCACGAATTCGCCTTCGCGCACGATGTTGTAGCACCAGCGGTCCAGCGAGAGGAACACGCCGAAGAGATAAATGCCTTGCAGTTCCCGCTCCAGGCGGTTGAGTCCCGTGCTTAAGTTGACGCTAATGAAATGCCTGACCTGCTTGCCCGCCTCGTCGATGAGCTCGCCGAAAAAGGCTTCTTTGCTCTCAAAGTGCTTATAGAACGCGCCTACCGACAGGCCGGCCGCGTCGGTTACTTCGTGTATGTTCACCTCGTGGAAACCGCGGCTGCCAAAGAGCTTTTTGCCCGCGCTTATGAGGCGTTCGCGGCTGCTCTCGTTGAGGTTTATGGCTGGTTGGCTTACCGTGATACCGAATACCTTAGCCTCGTCCCAACTTAGGCCCTTGAAGATGCCGTTGATCAGCATGTCGTCTATGGCGCCGAGCGACACGCTGGTGCCGTGTAGCGCCGCGCGCACGGCGGCGAAGCGTATGCCGCCTATGGCGTACAGGTATTCCGCCAGGCTGACGCTACGCCCCAAGGCCTGGGCCAGCGTGCGCTTGTAGAGCTCGGCCAAGCGGTGTTCGTATTCGAAGTAGCGGTATTGCCCTTCCCTGAACACCGTTATGAGATCCTTATGCTCGGCGGCGAAGCGCACGAGTATTTCGGTCATGCTGCGTATGCGCTCCTGCGCGTCATTTCCCCGCACGGCGCTTAACGCCGAGGCTATGCGTTCGATGACCCCTTCCAGGATATGGCGTATGAGTAGTTCTTTATTCTGAAAGTATTTATAAAAGATACCGTTGGAAAGCTTGGCTTCACGGCATATTTCGGCTACCGATACGGACGAGTACCAGCGACGGGAAAAGAGCGCTATAGCGCTCGCTTCTATCTTTTCCGCGGTTGAGCATTGGATCATATTCACGCGTATACCTGCGCCTTATGAATGCACTTCTTGAGAAGTGAGAGATGATTCATCTCTATTGCGGATTATAGGGTCAGTCTGGCAGTAGCGCAAGCCGTATTCTCGTGGAATCGCTCATATTTGGCTTTATATCGGGCTAATTAGGACTATTTATTGTAAATATGCAAAAAATATGATTGATCGTCGAATATTTTGCTTGACGGAATATAAAATCCGGACATTAGATATATTGAGAGATGATTCACCATTAAGGACTGAAGAATGCATGTTGGCATCGTAGGCATAGGCAGCTACATCCCCAGGCAACGTATAAGCGCGGCAGAGCTGTCCGCCGCCACGGGCGTGCCCGAGGATGTGATAGCGCTTAAGTTCGGGGTGAAGAGCAAGCCCGTGGCCGGGCCCGAGGATACGACTGCCGCCATGGGCGTTAAGGCCGCGCGCGCGGCGCTCAAGCAGGCCGGCATAGAAGGCAAGGATCTGGATTTGGTGCTTTGGTGCGGCGCCCAGCATAAGGATTACCAATGTTGGCTGGCGGGCCTGTACGTGGCTAACGAACTTGGCGCGCAGGGCGCGTGGAGCTTCGATATGGAGGCCATGTGCGGCTCCATGATGGCGGCCCTGGACGTTGCCAAGGCGCTCATGCTTACCCGTGAGGATTTGAATACCGTGTTGCTGGTGTCCGGCTACCGGAATAACGACCTTATAGACCTCGCCGAGCCGAGCACGCGCTTCATGATGGATATAGGCTCGGGCGGCTCGGCCCTGGTGCTCAGGAAAAACGCCGGCAAAAACGCCGTGCTGGGTTCGGCCTTCCGCGGAGACGGCTCCTTGAGCGTCGATTGCGTGGTGCCCACGCTCGGCACAAAGGCCTGGCCGCCGCTTCCCGGCGATGAGGCCAAGGCGCATTTCATGGTAGCCGACGAGGCGGCGTTCAAGGCCAAGCTCGGCGAGCGTACCCTTCCCAATTTCTACGCGGTCATCGACCAGTCGCTAAAGCTTTCCGGCGGCCTTGCCCGCCGCGATATAGGCTACCTGGCCATACTGCATTTTAAACGGAGCGCCCATGACGCCATACTCGCCGAGCTCGGCCTGGACGAGAAGCAGACGGTGTACCTGGACGAATACGGCCACTTGGGCCAGAACGACCAGCTGCTCTCCATAGAGCTGGGGCTTAGCCAGGGCAAGATCAAAGAGGGCGACGTTATCGTGCTGGTAGGCGCGGGGCTCGGCTTCGTGTGGGCATCCAGCGTGGTGCGCTGGGGACCTTATAGCGAATAATCGTATTGCGAGTATAAGGAGAACGATGTGGATAGGCTTAAAGGCAAAGTGTGCGTGGTCACCGGCGGCGCCCGGGGCATAGGCAGGGGCATAGCGGAAACCTTCGCCCGCGAGGGAGCCCTGCGCGTATGGGCCCTGGATATGAACGATAGCGAATTCGCCGCGCTTGAGAAGGCTTACCCGGCCATAAAAGGCGCCGTGGTGAACGTCACCGACGGCCAGGCAGTGCAGGCTTTCGCTGAAAAGGCTAAGGCCGAGTATGGCCATGTGGACGTGCTGGTTAACAACGCCGGCATTACCCGCGACGCCCTTATCCAGAAAATGGGAGAGGACGATTGGGACGCGGTCATTAACGTCAACCTCAAGGGCGTCTTCCTTATGACCAAGCATATAGCCCCGCTCATGATGGAAAGCGGCTCAGGCTCCATCGTGTCCATATCCAGCGTCGTGGGCCTGGACGGCAATATTGGCCAGAGCAACTACGCGGCCACCAAGGGCGGCGTCGTGGCCATGACCAAGGGCTGGGCCAAGGAATTTGCGCGTAAGGGGGCCAAGGTACGCGCCAACGCCGTATCGCCCGGATACACCCGCACGCCCATGATAGAGAGCGTGCCCGACAAGGTGCTGGACCCCATCATAGCCAAGACCCCGCTCGGCCGCCTTGCGGAGATCCAGGATATAGCCAATGCCGTGCTCTTCCTCTGCAGCGAGGAAGCGGCCTTTATCACCGGCCAGGTGCTCCGCGTAGACGGCGGCCTCGTGCTCTAGGAAGCGGCCGCGCGGCCTTAAAAGCCGGGCGGCGACTCCTTCCTTGTTTTCGGTTCCGTTCGGCGGGCGCGGGCGATCAGCCTAAGCCGGCCGCTTGCGTATATTCGGGCGCTTAGCTGCCCGCCAGCTTTAAGGAGGGTTTTAATGAAGAAAGCGTTATTGGTCATCATGATCATCGCACTGGCCGTTTCCGCCTTCGCCATGGGCGAAAAGGAAGCGACCGGAACCACGGCCGCCGTAGCGGCTCCTATCAAAATTGGCGCGACCTGGCCGCTGGCCGACATTACCGGTAAGCAGGGCAGCATGGCCGCCCAGCAGGCCGTTGACGAGATCAACGCCGCTGGCGGCGTGCTCGGCAGGAAGCTCGAGCTTATCATCGTCGACGATGAGCTGAAGGCCGACAAGGGCGCCGCCGCGATCGAAAAGCTCGTCACCGTGGATAACGTGGACCTGCTTATTGGCGGCATGGCCTCCGGCGTGGCGCTGGGCCAGATACCCGTCATGAAGAAGTACGCAAAGGTGGTCATATCCACCGGCGCCGCTTCGTACAAGGTAGAAGAAGGCTTAGGCCCCGAGGCCGATTGGTACTTCCACCTGCATCCCTGGGACTACAACCAAGGCCAGAGCTACGCTGACGGCTGGGATGCCATACAGAAGAAATTCCCCGCCGTGAAGATCCAGAAGATCTTCTTAGCCTATGAGGAAGGCGCTTTCGGCAAGGCTTCCTTCGATGCGTCCAAGACCCTCTTCGGCGGGCGCTACACCTTTGACGGCGCTCCCTTCAAGAGCGCTGCTTTCGGCGGCGGCGACTACGCTTCCGTGCTCGAGGCAGCCAAGAAGTACGGACCCGACCTCTTCCTGTGGGCCGGCTACGATGCCGACGCCCTGCCCATGCTCGAGCAGGCCAAGGCCATGAAGTTCAACCCCGGTATCTATCTCGGGGCGCCTCCCGGATGGCCCGCCGACTTCGGCAAGTCCCCCCTGGCCGAGAACGTAATGCTCTACGGCATGTGGGCGCCTTCTATCAACGACGTAAGCGCGGCGAGCAAGAAATTCTACGACGGCTTTAAGGCCAAGTTCAATGCCGAACCCGCCACCTACTTTGCCCCGCTCTCGTATTCCGCAGTGTACATAGCGGCGGACGCCATCAAGCGCGCCGGCTCCACCGATACCGCGGCCCTGATCAAGGCGCTCGAGGCGACTAACTTTGCCTCTCCCCTTGGCCAGACCATTACCTTCGCGCCCTCGAACATAATCAAGCATCAGGGCGTGAAGAATCAGAAGATTCTGCAGTGGCAGAAGGGGCGCCAGGAAGTGATATGGCCCTTCGAGTCCGCTACGGCAGCCCCCGTGTATCCCTTCCCCGCGTGGAAGTGAGCTAAGGGAGCGTTTTTGCTATCGCCGCCGGCTTTTATAAGGCCGGCGGCCTATTCTTGACTATAAGGTGACCAGATGGCGAACAAACGGAACGCGGCGATATTCGCCGCGCTAACAGTAGCGGCGGTCGCGGGTATACTCGTGTGGCGTCCGACCGTGATTATTTACGGCCTCCAGGCGGCAGGCCTCTACGCCTCCATAGCCATACCCATGGGCCTCATACTCGGCATAGTCCATATAGTGAACTTGGCGCATGGCGAGTTCATGATGGTGGCGGCGTATCTTACCTATATGGTATGCACCGCCTTAGGCCTCGACCCCTTCGCGGCTATGCTCCCCGTGGCCCTGGTCACCGCGTTGTTCGGCTTTATCATCTATAAGCTGACCATACGGCAGGCGCTCAAGGCCCCGGAATTGAATCAGCTCATCCTTACCTTCGGCCTGGCTATTTCCCTTACCCAATTGGCCAATCTGCTCTTCACCTCGCAGACGCGCAAGATGTCCTTCGGCTACGTGTCCGCCTCGGTATCCATAGGAGAGCTTTCGTTCGGCGTGTACAACTTCGTGTTCGTGGCCATAGCCGTGCTCATGGTCATAGGCTTACGGCTTTTCCTTACCCGCACTACCGCGGGCAAAGCCGCCCTCGCGGTGGGGCAGAACCCCAAGGGCGCGGCGATAGTCGGCATAGACGTGGACAAGACCTACGGCCTCGTCTTCGCGCTCGCCACCGGCATGGTGGGCATGATGGGCGCTATCTTCATAACCAGGTCTTCTATCTTTCCCGCGGTGGGCAGCCCCTTCACCATGAAGAGCTTCTGCCTCATAGCCATGGCGGGCATAGGCAACATACCGGGCATACTCGGCGCGAGCGTGCTCCTAGGCATTTCCGAGAATTTCCTTAAGGCTTTCCGCGAGACGCGCGGCTGGGCCGATATAGTATTTTTCGTCCTGATCATCACGGTGATACTCGGACGCTCGATCAAGGGGAAGAAGGCATGAAGCTCAAATCTTCTTATATCGCGGTAGCCGTACTGTCCGTGATAGCCATAGCTTTCCCGGCCTTCCTTGGCGCCTACCCGCTGAACGTTGCCAGGAGCATCATGACTTATATGGCTCTCGCCATAAGCTGGGACATGCTTCTGCGCTCCGGCCAGATTTCCTTCGGCATAGCGGGGCTCTTCGGCCTTGGATCCTACGCGTCGGCCCTCGCGGTATTGCGCGGCGGCATGGACCCCATGCTGAGCATCCTGTTCGCGGCAGCCTTCGCCGGCGTAATGGCTTATGCCCTGGGCTTTGCCATACTCCGCCTGCGCTCCATGTATTTCTCCATAACCACCCTCGCGCTTATGGAGATATTCCGCATCGTCATGCACAACCTGCATGATTTTTCCGGCGGCCCCGAAGGGGTAGTATTGCCTGCGGTGATATTCAACGGTTCCTCGCCCGCCCTGTATTGGCTGTGCCTGGCCGGGCTTTTCCTTACCATAGGAGTGTCGTGGTACTTCGAGAAGAGCAAGATGCATCTGGCGCTTACGGCCATACGCAACGACGAGACGAGCGCGCGTTCGAGCGGCGTCAATATTTTCAATTATCTCCTCATAGCCTTCGTTATCACCTCGATGCTGCAGGGCATGATGGGCGCTATCCAGGTGCAATCCTACGGCTTCACCACTCCCGATACGGCCTTTGACGCCAACTTTACCCTCTTGCCCCTGGCCATGGCCCTGCTCGGCGGCATTCATAGCACCTTAGGGCCCATGGCCGGCGCCGTATTGCTCGGCGTGGCCTCGGAGTGGCTCAAGTTGAAAATACCCTACGGCCACCTGGTCGTGTACGGCATCATCATCATACTCGTCATACTGTTCATGCCCCAGGGCCTCCTCGGCCTGGCGCGCAAGGCGAGGCGGGAACGCAGCGTAGCGGGAGCGAGCCATGAGTAAGTTAGTGACCACCGGCTTGACCAAGGCCTTCAGCGGCCTCGTCGCGGTGAACAACGTATCCTTCACCATGGAGGAAGGCGAGATACTGGGGATTATCGGGCCGAATGGCGCCGGCAAGACCACCTTCATCCATCTGGTATCGGGCATACTCATGCCAAGCTCGGGGCGCGTGGAGTTCAAGGGCAAGGATATCACCTACCTGCCCGCGCATGAGCGCAGCCGCTTAGGCATTGCGCGCACCTACCAGCTCATCCATCCGCTTGAGAACCTCAAGGTAATAGAGAACGTGATGATAGGCGCGGTATTCAGCAGGGGCAAGAGCCTCAAGGAAGCCCGCTTGTCCGCGGAGTCTATTTGCGCAGAGCTCGGGCTCGAGCGCCTGGAGCGCGACACCGCCCAGCTGTCCATACTCGAGATCAAGAAGATGGAGATAGCCCGCGCCCTGGCCAACGAGCCAGAAGTGCTCTTCCTGGACGAGGTCATGGCGGGCCTAAATAGCGACGAGACCATACAGCTCATAGCCACGGTTAAGCGCATTGCCTTGGAGCGCAAGATGGCCGTAGGCGTCGTGGAGCACGTCATGGGCGTCATTCGGGAGCTTACCCAGCGGGTAATCGTGCTCGAGGCCGGCGAGCTTATCGCCGAAGGCCCCTACGAGACGGTATCCAAGAATCCCCGCGTTATAGAAGCCTATCTTGGAGGGGCCGCATGATACTCGAGGTAAAGAAACTGCAGACGGGCTACGGCAAGCTCCAGGTGCTCCGCGGCGTGGACCTGTGCGTGGGCAAGGAGTCGGTAGGACTGTTCGGCCCTAACGGCGCGGGCAAGACCACGCTCATCAACGCTATCATGGGCATAGTTAAGCCCTGGTCCGGGGCTATAGAGTTTGAGGGCAAGCCGATAACTGGCCAGGCCACGCACCTAGTGGCCCGTTCGGGCATAGCCCTCGTGCCGCAGGAGCGCGAGCTCTTCCCCGGCATGAGCGTAGCCGATAATCTCGAGCTGGGCGCCGCTTACGTGCCGCGCGGCAAGGCTATCAAGGCGCAACAACTGGAAACGGTGCTTGAGCTGTTCCCCATACTGAAAGAGCGCTTCAAGCAGTATGTTGGCACCATGTCCGGCGGCCAGCAGCGCATGGTGGCCATAGCGCGCGCCCTCATGGCCAATCCGGCCTTGCTCATACTCGATGAGCCTTCCTTGGGGCTGCAGCCCTCCATCGTGGCCGAGGTGTTCGACAGGCTATCCATACTGAAGAAGGATATTGCCATACTCGTTACCGAGCAGAACGTGCGCGAAAGCCTCAAGGCGATAGACCGGGGCTACGTCATGGAGAACGGGGCTATCGTTATCGAGGATACGGCTAAAGGCTTAGCCACGAACCCGCACGTGCTGTCCGCCTACCTGGGCATATAGCATGGCCCGCGCGCTCGTAAACGGCGTAAGCCTGGAGTACCTGCTGGAGGGCGAGGGTAGGGAGACCGTGGCTCTGCTCAACGGCATAGCCATGTCCATATCCCACTGGAAGCCGGTGGCGGCCAGGCTCGTGGCGGCGGGCTACCGGGTGCTTATGCACGATCTGCGCGGGCAATTGCTTTCCGACAAGCCCGAGGGGCCCTACTCCTTCGAAGGGCACGCGCGCGACCTGGCAGCCCTCCTTGCCGAGCTCGGCATAGAAAAGGTGCATGCCGTAGGCACCTCCTACGGCGCCGAGCTCGGCCTCGCCTTTGCCCGCGACTTCCCGGAACTCTGCGCCAGCCTCGTATCCATAGACGGCGTCAGCGAGTACGACGCGGTGCTCGG
This sequence comes from Treponematales bacterium, assembly GCA_041741035.1. GTDB lineage: Bacteria > Spirochaetota > Spirochaetia > Treponematales > UBA12059 > UBA5200. The sequence goes on along the minus strand of JBGSKZ010000008.1, from coordinate 1,554 downwards.
CGCGGCCGTGGAGTCGTGGAAGGCGGCCGCCCTCTGCGACCCGCGGGTGTTCTACCGCACGATACTGCCGTGGAACTATTCGGCGGCTTATTTGAAGGCTAACCGGGAAGCCTTGGCGCGTCGGGAGGACGCTATAGCATCGCTGCCGCGCGCGTGGTTCGAGGCCTTCGCGCGGCTCTGCGACGCCTTCCTGGCCATAGACCTTACGAAGGATCTCGGCCGTATAGCCTGCCCCTGCCTGGTCCTAGTGGCCGAACGAGACATACTCAAACATTGGGCCTACTCGCGCATCATAGCGGAAGGAGTACCTGGCGCCAGGCTTGAGGAGATAGCGGGCTCCGGCCATGCGCTGGTGGTGGAGAAGCCCGACGATGTCAGCGAAGCGCTCGTGCGCTTCCTTTCCGCGTTGTAGGGCTGAGGCTTCCCGGCGTTATGAAGGGTGCGGCCGCGCGCTTCGCCTGTACCGTCTGCCTCACGGTGGCCTGCGTGGCAGGCGGGTTTATGGGCGGCGCTTGCGGCCAGACGCTTAAAGGGTTAAAGGAGGATGCCATGAGCGAACAGACCATAGAGATACTGGGCAAGGGCATGCATTACGTGGACTACGGCTCAGGAAGACCCATCGTGTATGTCCACGGCAACACCGGCTCTTCGCGCTGGTGGCACCGCGTCATGGACCTGCCCGGCTGTTGGACCATAGCCCCCGACCTGCCCAACTTCGGCTGCTCCGAAGCCCTCGATTTGGCCGATATCGACGTCTACGCGGATCACTTAGGCGCCTTCATAGACGCGCTCAAGCTGGATAAACCCATCATCGTGGGGCACAGCCTTGGCGGCGCGGTAGTCATGTCGTTGGCGGCCTGCAGGCCCGAGCTGGCCAAGGCCCTGGTGCTCATAGACGGAGCGGCTCCCTCAGGCTTAAAGACGCCAGAGTCCCACTACCCGGCCATAGAGCTCTATAAGACTAACCGGGACTTTATGCGCAAGGGCCTTGCCGCGGTCACGCCCATGCTCAAGGACGAGGAATTCCTGGACGAGCTTGCCAACGACGCCATGCTCATGGCGCCGCACGCCTTCGCTGGCAACGCCCGCGCCCTCGAGCGCTTCGACTATAGCGGCCGCGCGGGAGCCTTCAAGGGCCCCGTCCTCGTGCTCTGGGGCCGACTCGACATTATCATAAGCGAGGCCATGGCGCTCGAAACCGCCGACGCCTATCCTGACGGCAGGATAAAGCTGCTCGAAGGCGTAGGCCATTCTATCATGGTAGAGGATCCCGCCCGCTTCAAGAAACTGTTGAGCGAGTTTGTGGCGGGGCTTGTGTAGTGTAAAAGAAGAGGAATCTAGGATATAGAATCTAGAATATAGAATATAGAATCTAGAATGGAATTCTTCCTACTAGATTCTAGCTACTAGATTCTAGATTCTTCCCCTACCCAACAGCCGCCGTACCGCGAAGCTGGCGAGCATATGCCCGGCGGCTTGGGGCACGAAGGGGCCGGAACCCTGCACGGCGCGCACGCGCTCGCCGTTTACCATGTCGCCCGGCTTATGCCCGCC
>JBGSKZ010000007.1:0-1628 GCA_041741035.1 Treponematales bacterium | reverse complement strand
GCGAACTAGCCGGCGCTAAAGGCGCGCGCCTGCCCAGCCTATCGGGCTCGATAAGCGGCGCGTATTTGGGGAATCCACCGGATGCCCTCGTGTTGCCGATGGGCGCGTTGGCGAACCCCCTAATGCCGGGCGTTACCTTTCTTGTACCATACAACGACTTTACCCTATCTCCCGCGGTCGACCCCACCCAGTACAGCTTCAAGCTTACTGGCGAGCAGCCGCTCTTTACCTGGGGCAAGATTAGCGCCGGCGTGCGCTCGGCGGAGGCAGGCCTGAATGCGGCGCGCCTAGCGCAGGAAAAGACGGCGCATGAAAACGCAATACTGCTGCAGGCCAAATACGAGACCCTCGCGTACCTTGCGGAGGCCGAGGCGGCCATGGCCCTGCAGAAGCGGGCGGGCGCGCGCCTGGCCGCCATAGCGGAGCAGAACCTTAAAAGCGGCTTCATCACGGATTCCGATTACCTCGCCGCGCGCATCAAGGTAAAGGAAATAGACCTGGGCTTTGCGGTGCTGGTGGAACGGCGCGAGCGGATCCTTGCCGAGCTTGCCGCCCTGACCGGCCTGCGCGACCTGCGCCTCGAGCAGCTCAGCCTGGAGGCTCCGGCCGCGGGAAGCCCGCCCATAGCCGAAACCGGCGCGGCCGAGGAAGTCGCGGCCGGCAGCTACGACCTTGCTTTGGCCGACGCTTTCGTGGAGCTTAAGGCGGAATTGCAGCGCTTGGCGCTGGCGCAGGCTCGCGACCTGCCCGACCTGGGCCTGAGCGTGGAGCTTTCTTACGCGGGCTCGCGCTTTCCCTTCCTGGAAAAAGACTGGGACGACAAGGGCGATTACCAGCTCATCATAGGCTTAGGCGCTTCTGGCCGACTGCTCGGCGACGGGTTAAAGGCGGGGGCGCGGGAAAAAGCAAGGGCGGAGCTCGACGAGGCGCTCGCGCAGAGGGAAGACGCCCAGCGGCGCATACGATCCTTCGTGCGGGAAAGCTACCTGGGCATAAACCTTGCCCAGGCCCGCCTGGAATACGCCCTGCTCAAGCAGGAATCCTTCCTGGCGAGCCTGGCGCAGAAGGAGCGCGCGCTGAGCCTAGGCGCCGGTTCGGAGAGCGAATACCTTAGCCTGCTCATGGAGGCCTTGGGCGGACTGGCCGAGGCCTACGGCGGCCTTGCCGAGTACCGCGGCGCCCTGCTTTCGCTCAAGGCCGCCGCGGGCAGGCGCTAAGGCCTACTTGAACATGCGGGCTACGGCTACGGCCTTATCCCAGCGCTCCAAAAGCTTCTCGCGCAGCTCGTCGCCCATCTGCGGCTCGAACTCGCGCTTGCGCCGCCAGTTGCGCTCCACGTCTTCCATGCCGGCCCAGTAGCCTATCTTTATGCCGGCCAGGTAGGCCGCCCCGAGCGCGGTAACCTCGCCGGTCTCCGGCAGTATGACCGAACGGTCCAGTATGTCGGCCTGGAACTGCATGAGGAAGCTGTTGGCGCTCGCCCCGCCGTCCGCCTTGATGAAGGGCACGGGCTTGCCGAAATCGTTCTCCATGGCCCGAATGAGGTCCCGCGACTGATAGGCCACCGCCTCGAGCGCGGCGCGCACCACGTGGGCGCGCGAGGTGCCGCGTGTCACGCCCAGGATGGC
>JBGSKZ010000006.1:0-1351 GCA_041741035.1 Treponematales bacterium | reverse complement strand
CAGCGCTACCGCCTTCGCTATGACCGCCAGGCTCGTCGAGGCCGGCGCTTCGCCGAAACGCGCCTTTTCCATGATGAACGGCGGCAAGCCCTTCGCATCGCGCAAGCTCATGGCCGAACTCCTTTCCAAGGCGGAGGCGCTCTACGACGGCAGGCTCATCGTTACCTGGATGGGCCTGGAAGAGCAAGCGCGCTACGGCCTCGTGGGCAGGGACTCCGACATGCTCTATCAGCTCATCATGACCGTGGAAGGCGTAGAGGCCGCCGTCGTCATACGTCAGGAAAAGCCGGGCGAATGCACGGTGGGCTTCCGTTCCCGCGAGCTCATCGACGTCGCCGCCATAGCCGCTCAATTCGGCGGCGGCGGGCATAGATTGGCCGCCGGGCTCCACATCTATGGCGAGCTTAATCAGGTAAAGGATACGATCATAGCCGCCTTTAAGCCGGCCTTTGCCTGAGCCTTAGCGGAGACAAAGTAACGCTTTGTAACAAAACCGCTTTCGCCATTGCGGAAAGGGCGGGGAAAGCGCCCTACCATACTCTGGCGCTCGGCGCTAATGTAACAAAATGTAACGCGTTTTACGGCTTTTCCGCATGAAAAACGGAGCCCTCCCCAGCCTGGCGGGGCGGGGGCGGGCTAAAGCCGCATGTCGTATACGCAATCGCACATAAGCTGTCTGGACGCGCCGCCTTTACCTTGACCGGGAGCCATAGTCGCCCCGCTCCAGGCCTGTTAGATTTTATCCGCTTCCACGTCCTTTCCTCAGGCCTCAAGCTTCGGCCCGTTCCACAGGATTTTTATGTGCGGCTGGACAAGGCTTGGCATATTTCTTGCTTTTATTCTCAATACAGCGGGAAGGCAAGGATAGGCCTTGCCTCATAGAAAAATTGATTGAGAGGTGGTACATGATGAATGGCGAACTGGAGGCCCTGGTACTGGGAGCGGGGGGACCGAGGGAAACGAAGCGCATCATGGAGTGCATAGCCAAGGCCGTGTACGCTCAGCCGCGGCATTATGGCTTTAAGGACGAAGACGAGGTCGGCGAGGCGTTTTGCGCTTACTGGCCGCGTATTTGCTGTCTCGTGGAGCGCTACGCGGACAGGGGGGCGAGCTTTAACGCGTATTTGACCAGCTCTCTGCGCTATCTGGCCCTATCTCTGCGCCGCGAGCGCGCCAAGCTCTACTACAGGGAAAACGCCTATATAGCGGACAGTCCCCCCGCCGAGCCCGGCTACGGGACCGAACAGGCAGACGCGTTCAGGCCATGCCGGTTATGCCCGGGCATTAAAGGCAAGCGTAGGATTTGCGCGTTCAAGGATCGCGTGCGCTTTCTCTGCGTCAAATGCGCGGT
>JBGSKZ010000005.1:0-14631 GCA_041741035.1 Treponematales bacterium | reverse complement strand
CAGCGCTACCGCCTTCGCTATGACCGCCAGGCTCGTCGAGGCCGGCGCTTCGCCGAAACGCGCCTTTTCCATGATGAACGGCGGCAAGCCCTTCGCATCGCGCAAGCTCATGGCCGAACTCCTTTCCAAGGCGGAGGCGCTTTACGACGGCAGGCTCATCGTTACCTGGATGGGCCTGGAAGAGCAGGCGCGCTACGGTCTCGTGGGCAGGGACTCCGACATGCTCTATCAGCTCATCATGACCGTGGAAGGCGTAGAGGCCGCCGTCGTCATACGTCAGGAAAAGCCGGGCGAATGCACGGTGGGCTTCCGGTCCCGCGAGCTCATCGACGTCGCCGCCATAGCCGCTCAATTCGGCGGCGGCGGGCATAGATTGGCCGCCGGGCTCCACATCTACGGCGAGCTGAGCCAGGTAAAGGATACGATCATAGCCGCCTTTAAGCCGGCCTTTGCCTGAGCCTTAGCGGAGACTAAGTAACGCTTTGTAACAAAACCGCTTTCGCCAGGGCTGAAGTGCGGAGAAAGCGCCCGGTTATTCCCGAGCGTTCGACGCTAATGTAACATAAAGTAACGCGTTCTACGGTTGTTCCGCGCGAAAAACGGAGCCTACCACTGCCTAACGGGGCGGGGGGCTGTCTTAAGCCGCAGGTCGGATACGCAATCGCACATATGCTGTCTGGACGCGCCGCTTTTACCTTGACCGGGAGCCATAGTCGCCCCGCTCCGGGCCTGTTCGATTTTATCCGCTTCCCCGCCTTTTCCTCAGGCCTCAAGCTTAGGCCCGTTCCACGGGATTTTTATGCGCGGCTGGCCATGGCTTGGCATATTTCTTGCTTTAATTCTCAATACAGCGGGAAGGCAAGGGTAGGCCTTGCCTCATAGAAAAATTGATAGAGAGGTGTTACATGGTGAATGGCGAACTGGAGGCCCTGGTGCTGGGAGCGGAGGGACCGAGGGAAACGAAGCGCATCATGGAGTGCATAGCTAAGGCCGTGTACGCTCAGCCGCGGCATTATGGCTTTAAGGACGAAGACGAGGTCGGCGAGGCGTTTTGCGCTTACTGGCCGCGCATTTGCTGCCTCGTGGAGCGCTACGCGGACAGGGGGGCGAGCTTTAACGCGTATTTGACCAGCTCCCTGCGCTATCTGGCCCTATCTCTGCGCCGCGAGCGCGCCAAGCTCTACTATAGGGAAAACGCCTATATAGCGGACAGTCCCCCCGCCGAGCCTGGCTACGGTACCGAACAGGCAAGCGCGTTCAGGCCAAGCCGGCTAAGCCCGGGCATAAAAGGCAAGCGCAGGATGTGCGCGTACAAGGAGCGCGTGCGCTATCTCTGCGTCAAATGCGCGGCGTCATTCGACGAGGCGGAACTGGCCGCCATGGCTAAGAGCATAGACAGCGACAGCGCGAGCCTTATGCACGCGTATGAGCGCCTGCGCCTATGCCTGCGCGAGCGCGAAGCGTATCAGGACGCTAAGCGCTCGAGCCGGAACGCCGCATGGCTGCGTATGGGCGCCAATCAACTGCGGCTGCGCGGCGAATACGATCCTGAGCGCAGGCGCTACTTACAAGAAAGGATAGAGCGCGACCGCCATATATACACGAGGGCTATCTATGCCCTGAATCGCGTGCGCAGGCAGGGGTCGAACCTATTCGTGGCTAGGCTGCTCGGCATTCCCAAAGGTACCGTGGACGCCGGGCTCTATAAGCTCATGCGCCAGGATACCCCTCTTTATAGAGCGCCCCGCCTCCGTTACACTGAGGCGAGGAGGAAGCATGACCCTAGTCTTAGCGAGCAACAACGCGCATAAAATCGAAGAGATACGTCCCCTGCTCCATGGCATGGACCTGAGAATACCGAAAGAGCTCGGCATAGATTTTGATTTTCCCGAGGACGGCAGCACTTTCCTGGCGAACGCGCTGGGCAAGGCCATGGCGCTGCATGGCTTAAGCGGACAGGCTTGCCTGGCCGACGACTCGGGGCTCTGCGTGGACGCGCTCGGCGGAAGGCCCGGCGTATACTCCGCGCGTTATGGCTCAAAGGATGGCCGGGAGCCGCTATCCTCCCCTGAGCGCAATGCCCTGCTCCTGCGCGAGATGGAGGGGCGTAAGGTACGCAGCTGCCGCTTCATCTGCTGCCTCGCCCTCGTCGTCAGCGCGGATCGCGTTTTCACCATACAGGAGAGCTGCGAAGGGCTGCTCCTTGACAAGCCGCGCGGCGAGGGCGGTTTCGGCTATGACCCCATCGTCTTCCTGCCGGAGCTGGGCAAGAGCGTGGCGGAGCTCAGCCGGGAGGAGAAGAGCCTCGTGAGCCACCGCGGCAAGGCGCTTGCGCGGCTCAAGGCGCTTCTGGAGGGATTTGAAGGCTAGCCCCTCGGCGCCGACAGTCGCCGAGGGGCGCGGACAGTCGCCGAGGGGCGCGGACAATCGCCGAGGGGCGCGGACCGGCCGGCGGGGCGATAAAAAAAGCCGCCCTCGCGGGCGGCCCTTCGGCGGACGGCGTTTCCTCGCGGAAACGCTATTCCTTTATGCCGTACTTCTTGCGGAAGCGATCTACGCGTCCGGCAGTGTCGACCAGTTTCTGCTTGCCGGTAAAGAAAGGATGACAAGCGGAACAAATTTCCACCTGGAGGTTCTTTACCGTCGAACGGGTCTCAATGACATTGCCGCACGCGCAGGTGATGGTCGTGAGCTCGTACTTAGGGTGTATGCCGCTCTTCATAGCCTCTCCTTGCGTGCCGGTCAAACATGCCAGAAAACCGGCTGTATGACGGCGTTATGGTCGCCCGCGGCGTAAAAACGGCCGCGGATCGATTTCCTAGCGTCGTTGCCTTAGTCGCCCATGGGGGTGTTCATGGAGCGAAGGAACGCCTCATTATTCTTAGTTTTCATCATCTTGTCAATGAGGAGCTCCATGATCTCCAGGTCGTCCATGGGGCTTATTACCTTGCGCAACACCCAGATTTTCTGCAGCTCCTCCTCGGTGAGGAGCAGCTCTTCCTTGCGGGTGCCGGACTTCTTTATGTTTATGGCGGGGAAGAGCCTGCGGTCGGACATGCGCCGGTCCAGGTTGATTTCCATATTGCCGGTGCCCTTGAACTCCTCGAATATTACCTCGTCCATGCGCGAGCCCGTATCGATGAGGGCCGTGGCTATGATGGTTAGCGAGCCGCCCCCCTCGATATTGCGCGCGGCGCCGAAGAAGCGCTTGGGCTTATGCAGGGCGTTGGAGTCCACGCCGCCGGAGAGTATCTTGCCCGAGGTGGGCACGGTCTGGTTGTAGGCGCGGGCGAGGCGCGTTATGGAGTCGAGCAGTATGACCACGTCCTTGCCGTGCTCCACGAGGCGCTTGGCCTTGTCCAGCACCATTTCGGACACCTGCACGTGGCGGGAAGCCTGCTCGTCGAAGGTCGAGGATATGACCTCGGCCTTTACCGTGCGCTCCATGTCCGTTACCTCCTCCGGCCGCTCGTCTATGAGCAGCACGATGAGGTATACCTCGGGATGGTTGGCCGTTATGGCGTTGGCTATGCGCTGCAGCAGTATGGTCTTGCCGGTCTTGGGCGGCGATACGATGAGCGCGCGCTGGCCTTTGCCTATGGGGCAGAAGAGGTTGATGATACGGGTGGATATCTCTTTGGTATCCGTCTCGAGGTTCAGCCGCTGCTCGGGATACAAGGGGGTAAGGTTCTCGAAGGGTATGCGGTTCTGTGCCACCGAAGGCTCGTCGAAGTTTACCTGTTCCACCCGGAGCATGGCGAAGAAACGTTCGCCTTCCTTGGGGCTGCGTATCTGGCCGTATACGGTGTCGCCGGTCTTCAGGTTGAAGAGCCGTATCTGCGAGGGGCTTATGTATATATCGTCCGAGCCGGGCAGGTAGCTGTTCTGGGGCGAACGGAGGAAACCGTAGCCGTCCGGCAGGATTTCCAGCGAGCCGTAGGCGTAGATGATGCCGCCGCGCTCGGTGTGCGCCTTGAGCACCTGGAAAATGAGCTCCTGCTTCTTAAGCAGCATCATTTCCTCGTGGTTTAAGCCCATATTGGCGCCGAGCTCCCGGAGCTCCTTAAAGCCCATGCTGGTAAGCTCGTTTATGGACAGGCGGGAACGGTTATCGGCCTGGTCGGGCTTGGCTCCCTCGTCCTTTACCTTGTCAAAGCTCTCCTGCTTGCGCACGAAGCCGGGCACGACCAGCGAAGGGGCGCGGTTGCTTCGGCGCTCCTCCTCCTGGGACTCGGTCTTAAACGAGCCGAAACCGGGGTGCGAAGGCGATGAGGCCAGGCTCGGCTCGTCTTTTTTCGGGCTCTCGTCGCCGTGGCCGGCGCTCCTTCGCAGCACGCGCTTACGGGCCGCAGCGCGGGGTTCTTCGGTTTGATTGTCGGTATCGTCGCTTTCGTCGTCGGCCGTTTCCTGGGGGAGGGCGGCGGCGCTATCGCCACCGTTCCTCGTATTGCCTAAATCAAATTCTACCTGGGCGTCGTCTGTGCCGCTGCTTGCTGCGTCGGCTAACTTAGCCTTACGGATGATTGCCATCGCGTGCTCCGTTGGGTGGTTTACATAGCCTGATACGGGTTCCCCTCGCGGAGAAGAGTGCTTGGAGGAGCTTATACCCCTTTAATCCTAGCGTTGCTCAGGGCTACGATTTTTGCGCGGCTCTTTCGAGGCGCCATAAAAACAGGGCTAGCGTGAAGATCACGTTAACGCCTAAAAAACTGTACTAATATTTCCCGTTAAAACGGTATAAGGCGGGGCCTCTCTTGAAAGACAAGGGGCCGCATGACGGGGTAAGAAACCCGCATCGATTATTTTCCTTAACTTAACGATACTCCCCTATGCGAGGGATTGTCAAGCATGAATCTTTCATGCGTTAACGCAATCAGCCTTTCCATCACATCGTTAGCGCATCGCGACCGTATACGCTCGCGGTCCCCGCTCAGGGATAGCCGCTCCGTAAGCGTCTCTCCCCTCATGGCGTAGGCGGTCCATACGGTGCCCACCGGCTTATCGGCGCTTCCGCCGCCGGGGCCGGCTATGCCGCTTAGCGCGTAGGCTATATCGGCGCCGAAGCGCTCAAGCGCCCCCTCGGCCATGGCCCTGACGCAGGCTTCCGATACTGCCCCCTGCGAGGCCAGGAGCTCCGCCGGCACGCCCAGGAACGAGCGCTTAGCGCTATCGCTGTAGCTGACCACGCAGCCCAAGAACGTTTCCGATGAACCCGGTACCGCCGTTATGGCCGCCGCTACGAGGCCGCCCGTGCAGGACTCCGCGCCGGCGAGCAACAAGCCCTTCTCGCGCAGCGAGCCGACGAGCGTAGAAGCGGCGCTAAGCACCATCGCTAGCCGTTTGCGCTCCGCGCGGCGAAGGGGTCGAAGCTTTCCCCATTGCGGACCATTTCGCAGCGGCCTTCGAAGATGACCCCGTCAGCTATGCGCAGCTTGGCGCTGCGCACGTTGCCGTGCACCTGGGCGTTAGGCCTCAGTTCCACTTTGTCGAGCGCCTCGAGGTCTCCGCGCACGGTGCCCGCCACGAATATGCTCGATGCCCGTACCTTGCCCGCGCGCACGGTGGCGCCTTCCTGTATGTACAGTACGCCCTTAGCGTCTATGTCTCCGTCGAAATTGCCCCGTATCATAAGGCTCGTGTCGAAGCACAGGGTGCCCGACAGCGAAGTATCGGGCGCCAGCACGGTCACGACGTCCACGGCGCGGGGTATGGCGGTCTTTTTGGACATTGACTTCCCTTACTTATGTTTCATGACGTACACGCCGTCCCAATCCTCGTCGGGAGGATCGAGGGCGTATTGTTTGCAGCGGTCTACGTAGACCTTCGAGGGCTTGTCCTCGGGGTCTAGATCGAGGGCGCTTTGGAAACGGGCGGCCGCCTCGGTAAAGCGCATGAGCTTATAGAGTTTACGGCCTTCGGCGAATAACTCAAGTACGCGCTTTTTCTCTTCGCTGATCATGGCGGCTCCTTCTATACCCGTATGGCTGGCCCTTCGCGTCAGTGCTTGGCCGAAGAGCCGCGCTTGCGCAGGGCGGCGAGATCGGCGGCGTCTTGCTGAAGCTGCTCCGATTCGCGCTTCAAAGTCTCGATGCGCTGCTCGAGCGCGTCAAGCCTTTGGGCGCTTTCATCGGCCAAGGCTGATACCGTGTCGGGGTCGGAGCAGGAAGCCCTCACGCGCTGCAGGGTAAGCTTTAGCTCGCTCGCTATGGATAGCACGTCGCTCACGGCCTTCTCGCTAATGGTGAGCCTGGATTCCCGGTTCTCTATCTGCTTGATGAGGTCGTGGGCCCTGAGCACGGCGCGTATGCGCGCCAGCACCTCGGCGAAATTAAAGGGCTTGGTTATGTAGTCGTCGGCGCCTAGCTCGAGGCCCTCAACCTTATCCTTCACGTCGTCGAGCGCGGAGAACATGATGATGGGTATATCGGCGTACTCGGCATACTCCGGGGAGGATTTCACTATCTTGGTTACTTCCCAGCCGGTAAGCTTGGGCATGATATTGTCGAGTATGATCAGGTCGGGCTTGATTTTACGTATGGATTCAAGGGCTTCCTGGCCGTTTTCGGCCTTATGCACGGAGAAGCCCAGCTTGCTCAGCATAACGTCGAAGAACTCGAGGTTTATCTGCTCGTCGTCCACTATCAATATGCGCTTTTTCTTGTCCATGCTGCATGTTCTCCGGTCGTCGCTCATATCCTGGACTGAGAAATTGGCTCCAGTGCCCCTTGGGCCGTTGGGCCTATTTTCCTATACCTGGCCCTTATTGTCAATGCGAAACGGCCCCGCGGCTTCTGGCGCGCAGGCGCTTGGCCAGCCCGACTGCGCTCAACGCGAGGGCAAGGGCAAGCCCGAGCAGGGCCGCCAGCGGCCCGAACAGCCTGCCCCAGCGTTCATAGGGCGTTCGCCTGCCCTCTACCGGAGCTATGTCCACCGTCAATATGCCGGGCAGGAAAGGCTCGAGCTGCGCCTTTACCAGCGCACTGGGCTCTATCGCGGCGGTGGCGCCGGTATTGGCCGCCCTCAGGAAGATGGACGCGGTTTCGGCGGCCCGGAAGGCTGACATGGACAGATGCTGCTCCTGCATGCCCGCGGAGCGCGCCCAGGAATCGTCGGTGAGTATGACGAAGAAATCAGGCTCGTCGAAGGCGGCCAGATGGGGGCCGAATGAGTCTTCGAAGCATATGGGCGCGGCGAAGGAGTAGCCCCCTACCTGGAACTGCAATCGCTCGGTGCCCGGTATCCAGAAATAGCCGAAACGCTCTTCGAGCCAATCGGCCACGCCGGGCAATGCCTTTCGATAGGGGAAGTATTCGGAGAAGGGGACCAGCGCCATTTTGAGGTAACGCGACCGCGCCTCGCCCCGCTCATAGAGTATGGCGGCGTTGCCCTGTATCCTGCGTTGCGGGTCATCCGGATCCGCCCAGCCGTTGCCGAGCAGTATGGGCACCGGATAGCCGTCCAGGAAGCCCTGCAGGCTCGTGAGCATGTCTGCAAGCTCACGGTCGAGGCGCCTGCGCAAATGCCAGTCTATGGGGGCGATGATGGAAGTCTCGTGCCAAATAACCAGGTCCGGCTTTTGGGCAAGGGCCTCCCGGCTCAGCTCTATGAGCTTTTCCATCGTCGCGCGGTAATCCTCGTTGGTCTTTTGGCGCTTCCTAATGCCCGGCTGAATCAGGGCAACCCGCAGATCGCCGCCATCCTTGGCTTTGGCCGGATCCGCGACGCGCAGGGAGCCGGTGGAGCGCGGGCCGCCGCCGATAAGGGTTGCCGCTACAAGCACGAGGGCCAAGAGGCCTGGCGCCAAGGCGCTTAGGCCTGGGCGGGTCGGGCTATTCGGGACTCGGTCCCTCGGCCGGCTTAGCAGGGCCCGGATGGAGGCGTAGAGCGCGAAGTTGGCGAAGGCTATAAGAAAGCCCACGGCTTCTGCGCCGAGCAGGGATGATAGCTTCAGCGCCAGGTCGTAGCGGTAGAGCGAGTAGGGGAGGTTGCCGTAGGGAAAGGCCAGGAAGCCCGAGGCGCGGCCGAAATCCGCGGCCGTCCACAAAAGGGGGCCGAGCGCCAAAAACCAGGGTTTTTTATACTTGAGTACGGCGGCAAGCAGCGGGAACAGCGGCGTGAACCACATGGCGCCGAGCATGGCGGTCACGCCTATCGCCGCGGGATGGTAGGAGGCTACCCAATAGGTGATGCCGATGTACGAAAGGGTGCCGTAAATAAAGCCGGCTATTAGCGCTTTAAGCGTGCCCGCCTTTTCCAGCCAGAACAGGGCGGGCACGAAGGCGAAGGCGGACAGTATGCCCAAGCCCGGCGTCAGGCCGGGAAACGCGAGTACGTAGAGTACGATAGATAGGGGGAGGAGGAGCAGCCGCGAAAGGGCTTTCCCCTTAGTCGTCGCCTGCATCGGCATCGCTGTATTGATCGCCCTGTGAGCCGATCTTCCAAGCCTCGAGCTTCAATTCCCTGCCCGGCCTGAAAACCGCGACGCCATGATCGGATACGGACACCGGCTCGCCGGTTTTCGGGTTCCGCGCCCGTTTGCGGCCTTTGCGTATACGCACCTCGAAAGTGCCGAAGCCGCGGAGTTCTACAGCCTTCTCGGAGAGGATAGACTTCTTAATCTCTTCGAATAGCCCGTCGATGAGAGCGTGAATATCCTTGCGGCTTAATGACGAGCGCTCGTGGAGCGCGTCGATCAGCTCAGCCTTCGTTACCTTCCGTGACATGGAAACTCTCCTGGCCGTAGCGGCCGTCGGCGACGGAATATCCCGGCGGCGACGGCATAATCATGGCTATCAGAGCCTTGATTCAGGCGCCGATGAGGTTGACGAGCCGCTGCATCCGGGACTTTTTGCGGGCTGCGGCGTTCTTCTTGATGATGCCTTTGCGCGCGGCGGTGTCGATCTGGCTGATCATGTCCTTGAGCTGGGCGTCGGCAGCGGCCTTATCCTTAGCGTGAGCCGCCACGACGACTTTTTTAGCCGAAGTGCGCACGCTGCTCTTGACCTTCTTATTGCTTACGCGGCGTTTTTCGTCTTGCAGGTGCCGCTTTTCTGCCGAAGATTGCTTAGTGGCCAAAGTATCCTCCGTACAATGTATGCGCGTTAAACGTTCTATCAAACTGGAATTAACGTCGGGAAAAGAAATTAGCAGATAGACTCGAGCTTGTCAAGGATGCCTCCGAGGGCTATAGTCGAGAAATGGGAACGGTCCTCATCTTTGCCATAGCGCTCGCGATCTGCCTCTACTACGAAATTCCCGCCTATATATCGCGTTTTCTTCCCCTCAAGCGCCGCCTGCGCCTTCTAGGCTGGGTTGCGGCCCGGTCCCTGGGGCATTTCCTCGCCGCCGCCAAGGCCTATGTGGGCATAAGGCTCGCCTATGAGTATGACCGCGGCCTCGCGTTACCCGCGCGCTGCATAGTCGTGGCCAACCACCAAAGCCTTTTGGACATTCCCATACTCCTGCATTATTTCACTGGCGCGCGCAGCCTGCTGTTCGTGGCGAAAAAGGAACTCGGCATGGGTATACCCCTCATTTCGAGCGTGCTGCGCATCCAGGGCCATGCCTTGGTCGATAGGCGCGGCCATCCCGCCGCGTCCATGCGCTCCCTGGCCCGCTTTGCCCAGTACGCGGCCCGCAACGGCTTTTCCCCCGCCATTTTCCCCGAGGGCACGCGCTCAAAGGACGGCTCGGTAGGCAAATTCCATTCGGCGGGGCTGCGGCGCATAAACGAATACGAGCCCCTGCCCCTGCTCGTCGTGGCGATCGACGGAGGCCATAGGATAGGCACCCTGCGCAAGCTATTCCGCTCGGGCTTCCGCACGCTATACCGGGTAAAGGCCCTTGCCCTGCTCGACGCTGCCACGGAAAAGAAAGACAGCCTGGAGCGGCTGGAGGAAGCGCGCTCGCTTATCGCGGATCAGCTGATGGCGTGGCGCACAACCGACGCGGCCGACGCGGCCGAGGCGTAAAAAAAACGGGCCGCCCCGTGGGCGACCCGCTCTCAGCGTAAGCGCCGGGCGATATCAGCTAAAATCGCTGGGCCTGCGCTCGCTGCGCTTGCATTTCTCGCACTCGGCCACGTTCTTTACCTTTCCATCCTCGAAAAGGGTCTTCATCTTCACTTCTCCGCCGCAGGGGCAGAAAAAGCGGTGCGTGGTGCTGGACGTACGAGAGTTCTTACTAACCTGTCCCATCATAAGCTCCTTAGCCGGTACCCGCGGGTATGGAGTCCGGCTCTACGCCCCGCGCGAGCGGAGCGATTGTAGTAGTGGTATAGTCCAAGAGAAAATAGACTATATGAGCTTGCCGTGTCAATGCTCAAGCAAAAAAGACCCCCGGGGCCGACTGATCGGCCCCGGGGCACACCACGGAAAGGAGGAACGCGGCCCGTCTAGCCAAAGCCGCATACAATAAACAAGGTCCTTCGCCGCAGGTTACGGCCTAAAGCTTAAATCCACGAGAAAAAACCGCGTATGCGCTGCCATAAGCCTTTGCCGTAGCGCTTGGAGAAATCGCGCACGGCCTCCGATGCCGGCAGTTGCACGCCGTAACGGCGCTTAAGCACGCCCCAGTGCTTGACCATGTAGGCGTAGAGGTCGCTGGCGGTACGGCCGGGGAAGCGGCTGGTAAGGCGCTCCGCCGTAATCGTGTCCACGATGGGCTTGTACACGTTCGCGTACCAGGATAAGAGGGCCTCGTCCATGCTCAGCTCCACCGGGTTACCCTGATTAATAAAGTATTTGTGGGTAAGGATATGCTCCATGATCTCGTCATAGCGGCCCGGCGTGCTAAAATCGAGCTTGTCGTCCTTGGTGAGCGCGCCGAAGCCGGTATTCAGGTAGAATTGTTCCTTTTCGTAGCGTATTACCGCCTTCTTCAGCTCCTCGAGCGTCATGTCGGGCTCTATGCGAATTTCCGAGCCCAAGGATATGACTTCCGCGTCTATCTCGAGGGCGCCTTTGAGCTTGGCCACCGATACCCTGTGGTTGCCGTCCCGTACGAAGTACGCGCCGCCCAACTCATAGAGCTGTATGGGCGGCAGCGTTATGTCCTTATAGTGGGCAAGATCCACGCGCACCCAGCGACCCCGAAGGAAATCGTTCTTAGGCAGGAAGCCGCGGGCGAAATCGCGATAGCGCCCCTCGGAGCCTACGATCATGCTCACGGGAACGGCTATGACGCCGCGATAGGCTTCAGATTTCGGTTTGATTACCGCGCGTACCTCTTCCAGCGCCAGCAGCCTCCGTTGGTCCGGCGCTAAAAAGCCGCCTATGCGCGAAAAGATTTCCTTGAGTCTAGCCTTGGAAAAATCGGTTTCCGCCATGGCGGAGTAGGGGTCAGACACTATTTTACTCCCGATCTATAACATAATGGCCGTAGGCGTTGAACACCATCGTCGATTCGAATCGCGTAGCCCGCTCATCGCTGGGGTCGTACAGGTGCACGTGGCCGTGCACGAGGTACGCGGGCTTGAAAACGCGCATAATCCAGCGGAAAACCGAGAATCCCGCATGGCAGCGGTCGTTGCGGTCATGCACTCCCTGAGGAGGCGCGTGGGTAAGCACTATATCCAGGTAGCGGCCGTAGCGCAGTTTATTCAAGAGCAGGCCGGGCACCAGCATGAGCGCTTTTAGCCACATCTCCAGCTGCGTATACTGATTAAGCCCGTCGTTGTAGCGGGTCGAGCCGCCCAGCCCCATGACGAGCATGCCGGCCTCGCGGCGCAGCTTGAAGCCTATATAGCTTCCGCCCCAGGCTTTGTCCTCGGGCTTGTCGTCCTGGCGGAGCGCCAGTTTCTGAGGCCTATAGTAGGATAGGTCGCCCAGATTATGGTTGCCGAAGACGAAGAGGAGCGGCCTGTTAAGCAGGGTGACGATATAGGATATGTATTCCATGGGCAGGTCGCCAGCCGCCAATATAAGGTCCACGTCGCCGAAGCGCTCGCGTATGCGCGGCGAGTAGACGATCGGATCGACCTCGTCCGATACGCAGAGTATCTTCATTTTTTCGCTTCGAAGGCCGTCTTCAGAAGCTCCTGGAGCTTCTCCTTATTGAAAAGCTCTACCGGCCGGTTCTCGGCGAAATCGATGGCGCTGCGCGTAAAGCTGGCGCTGCTCAGTATGGAACCCCGGACTATGGCGAGCTTTTTCATATTGTCGAGGAGCGAGCGTATGGACGATTCGTCGAGCGACTCGGATACGCGCAGGAAGCGGAGGAGCTGGGGCTTCTTCTTGGTGCCGAGCCATTTCTCCGAATCGCCTTCCACCGCTATGAAGTCCAGCCCGTTCGGGGTTTCCATGGTATCGCGTATGGACAGGAGGAGGCCATCGGTGGCTATGGTTCGGCATATCTCGAGGAATTCCTCGCGGCCGCTCGTCAGGAAATCCTTCATGTGGTCGTCGGTGCGGTATTCCTGGTAGTGAGCCAGCTTTTCCGCCACGTCCCGGAACTGGGGCTTGCGGGTATAGATCTTTTCCCACTGCTCGATGGCCTTATCGAGGCTCTTAAGCTTCTCGTAGCACAGGGACAGGAAGTAGCGGCCGTAGAGGGCCTCGGTCGACGACTCGTCCTTGAAGAACTTGACCGCCCGCTCGAGCTCTATGACCGCGTTCTCGTAGGAACCCTGGCTCATATAGGTGCCGCCGCGTTCCACGAGGGCCTTGAGCTTGAAGGCGGGGCTCTTCTGCGCCCGCTCGAAGCAGAGCAGGGCGCCGGTATAGTCGTTCGTCTCCTTAAGCAGCTTGCCCAGGTAGTAATAGCTGTCGTAATTGGAGGGATCGTGCTTGAGGGCGGCTTCGAATTCCGAGCGCGCCTCAAGGGGGTGCTTGGTTTTATAGAGTATAAGGCCCAGGCAGAAATGGGCCTTGCCGTGCCTGGGGTCGAGCTCTACGGCCTTGCGCGCGTATTTAACGGCCACGTCTTCCTTGCCGCGCTCGTCGAAGAGCCTGGCGCAATTATAGTAGTACTCGGCGTTTCCCGGATCGCTCTTGGAGAGCATGATATACTCTTTGAGGGCTTCCTCAAGCTGATTGAAGCGCTCATAGAGCCCGGCTATGAGCCTGCGGAATTCGGTTTCCGGTATGTCCACCTCGAATTGGCCTATGTCGCTGACGGTCTTGAGCTCCATGAGAGCCAGTTCATGCTTGCTCTCCGCCAGGTATATTTTTGCCATATAGAAGTGGGCGCTTGCATTGCGCGGCTCCTTGGCTAAGATCGCCTTTACGGCCTTAGCCGCCGCCTGCAGCCTGCCCTGCTTGAGAAAATCGGCCACTGAGGATAGTTTTCGGGGCAAAACGAGCATTCGAATGAGGAAATAGGCAAGCACGCCTACTGCTATGCCGAAGAATATAATAAGCACGACTACTGCGGACATTTGCCTACCTTATGGTACGGGTTTGCCCCCGTCTTTTGGGCTTACCGTGGTATCTTACTATACTATACTATAGGGCGTAGAAAATCCATTCAAAACGCCCGTTCGGAGGAGCCTATGAAAACCTATAGTAAGCGCCGGCGCTTCGCCCTGCTGGCTATAGCGTTCGCCGCCGTCGCGGTAACCGGGCTCTACGCTTCGGACCTGTCGGAGCGCGGCATACGGCTCTTCATGGAGGACAAGCCGCAGGAGGCCGTGGCCCTCCTGGAAATGGCCGTCAAGGAGGCGGGAGCCGCCGAGCTTACCCACCTCTACCTGGGGATAAGCTACCAGCAACTCAAGCGCTGGGACGACGCCATAGCCGCTTTTCGCCGCGGCCTTTCCGTCGCCGTGCAATACCGCCACCTCTTCCTGTTTAATATAGCCAATTCCTTCTTTGCCCAGGGCAGGAACAGCTTCGCCTTGGAAAGCTATGACCAGGCCCTGGCCGCCAGGAGCGATTACGCCCCTGCCTACCTGAACCGCGACAACGCGCGCATGAAGGCCGAGGACCAGGGCGGCGCCATAGCCGACTATACGGTATACCTTACCCTGGATCCTTCCTCGTCCCAGGCCGCGGACATACGGAGGCTCATAGACCTGCTGGGCAGGAAAATGGCCGACGCTGAGCAGCTTCGGGCCATGGAAGAGGCGCGAAGGCTCGCCGAGGAAGCCGCGCGCAAGGCGCTCGAGGACGCGGTGGCCCAGTCCCTGCGCGACAGCGCCGGGGACGCGACGAGCCTTTCCGTGGGCTCAGGCGACCTGCAGGGCTACGAGGACGTACTTTCCCTGGACGATTAATAGCGATAGGATGGCAACATGGACACGAAAAAGAAGACCTTATTGATCATAGGGGCTATAGCCCTGCTCGCCCTCGTGCTCGGCGGCGGCGCCCTCCTGCTTTTCGGCGGCGGCGATAGGGCGAGGGCGAATATGCTCACGCTCGCCCGCGAGTACATAGACCGGGGCGACTACGACCGCGCCCTCGATCTGCTCGATACTCTCATCATCAAGGACGTGAACGACCAGGAGGCGCGCGCTCTCCGCGACGAGGCCCTGGAGAAAAAAGCCGCCAAGGCCGCGGGGCTCGCCGACGCTTCAGGCTCCGGCCTATCCAGCGCCGATACCCAGGCCATTACGCAAAGCCTAGACCAGCTGGGCAAGAGCCTTGAGCGCAGCGTGAGCAACGCCGCGACCGGCGCGGCCGGCGCTAAGCCATC
>JBGSKZ010000004.1:0-7730 GCA_041741035.1 Treponematales bacterium | reverse complement strand
GCGCCCGCCTCGGCTCCGCGCGATTCTATTGCCAAGGCGCGCGCGGCGAGTTCAAGGTAAGCCTGTCCCTCGGCCTTGCCGCCGGTCCGGCTCAGCGCGAGGTAACGCTCTCGCCGCGCTACTCCGCCTGGACTTAGCGGCGAGAGCAGGTCGAGGAACTCGAAGGGATCGTCGGGAACCAGCAGGCTATTGTAGCTGCAGCCGAGCGCGTAGCGCGTATACGGGCCGAGCTCAGACAGCGCGGAGGATCCCGGCCCGCCGCCGATCTCGGCAATGGCGGCCTCGAGCCCGCGTTCAAGATCCCGCGGGGCCATGCCGAGCCGTCCGCCGTCCGCCAGGCGCTCGCTCCAGCTATCGGCTAAGGCCAGTTCTCCGGCGGGTAGCGCGCCGCGCTCGAGGATGCTTATGGCCGGCCAGGCCGGTACGCTCCCGGCGGAAGGAGAATAGGCGCGGGACCAGGCCGCCCGGATGGCATTGAGTAGCGCCGCCCGCGTATCCGCCGGCCATAGCTCGAGGCCCGACGCCCCGCAGGCCGGCCCGCTCGCGCGCACGAGCAGGTCTCCATGCAGGGAGTCGACTGCCGCCAGGATGCGCGCTTCTAGGGCTTCGGGGAGGGGAAAGCGCTGGAACAGCCAATATGCTTCAAGGCTCAGCTCAAGCGTCGTTTCCAGGCTGGCGGGGGGCAGGGGGAAGCGGCCTGCCAATATAGCCAAGCGGGCTCCCAGGCCCTTAAATGCCAGGTACTCTTCCAGCCAAGCGGCGGGCAGGATCACGGCCGGTCCCCCTCAGGATACTTGCGGCCGCCGACGCTCAGGACGAGTACGTGCTGAAAGTGATCCACCATGTCGTAGCGCTCTACCTCCAGGCGCATGAGGGCGCTGCCCGGAGCGTCCGCGAACGGGGCCATGTCAGGGTGCCGGGCGAGGAATACGGCGCGGTAATCGTCGCGATCCTTCCCGAGCAATTCCCGCACCACGCCTTGCGCCTCAAGGCCGCTTACGTCCATAAGTTCCTCTTTGCGCGCGCGGCGATCGTCTATGAAAAAGGTGGCGCGGTCGCGGGCCAGCATGTAGCTATATTTACGGGTGTTCCGCGGCGTGGCGAACACGATGGCCGACAGGTCGTCTGCGCTCGCGAAAGCGATGATGGAGGCATGAGGCGCGCCGCCTTCGCCCTGCGTGGCCAGCACGCCGTACAGTTGGCCGTGCAGGAGCGCCTTTATGCGGGTCCTCAGTTCATGTTCGTTCATAGTACCGTTCCTTTCCGGCCGAAAGCCGTTCATAGAAGCCCGCATAGGCCGAGGCCATGGCGTTAAGGGAATAGCTCTCCTCGACGCAGCGCTTGCCCTCGGCCCGCAGGCCTTCGAGCCGGGCCGACTCGAGCGAGCCCTGTGCGAGGAGGGCGCAAAGCTCGCGTCGAAGGCTCGCCGCGTCGCGGGTATCGAGAAGAAAGCCGTTCACGCCGTGGCGCAGATAGCCGCGGGCTCCGCCATTAAGCGGGGCGCAACTGGGCAAGCCGGCCGCCATGGCTTCCAATATCGAAAGGCCGAATTCCTCTTTAAGGCTGGGGCATACGTAGAGGTCGCTGCCGCCCGCGGGGCGCCGGGAGCCCCACCAGGCAAGGAGGCCGCGCACGACGGCGTTATCCTGGGCCGGCACGTGGCACAGCCTGCCTTCCGTGGCCGGGGAGCGGAGGGACCGTATGGCGTCCCGCTGCTCGCGCTCTTCGCCGTCGGGGGATTCCAGATCGCCTCCGATGAATATGAGGTTCCAGCGCTCGCGGAGCGGGCTATCGGCCCAGGCTCGGGCCAGCTTGGCCTGGCCCTTGAGGGCGTTGAGCCTGCCCACGCATACGATGGCGGGCTCGCCCAGGCGCAGCGGGTCGAGGGGAAGGGCGAGCGCGGGGTCGCAGAGCAGGCGCCCGGGGTCGGCTATAGGCAAGGGCTCGCCAGTGTCCACGCCTTCGTCTATGCCCTCCCGCGCCAGGCCCCGCGCGTTTTCCAATTGGGGGAAGTACTCGGGAAGGGCGTTAATGAAGGCGTCGCGCCCTATGCCCACGAGGCCGTGCGACCAATGGAGCAGTTCATCGCCTATGAGTATGCGGTTAAATAGCTCCCGCGCCTCTTCAAGGCCGCGCGGCTTTATGCGCCCGTCCGCGTCGCAAACGCCGCGGTGCGGATCGGGGGTAAGGGTAAGGGCTATGCGCAAATTAAGGCGGCGCGCGGCCCGGGCCACGGCGCGGGAAGCGTCGTCGAGGTAGCGTATATGCATGATGCCGTCCTCTCTAGCCTCGGCGCCCAGGGCAGCCGAGGCCGTTTCCTCTATCCGCCGGGAAGCTAGCAGGAAGGCCTTGGGCGAGCGCTCGGACAGCCTGATAGGCAGGCGGATAAGCTCATGGCCCTCGTCGAGGGTTTGGCTATCCGGCAGTTCGTCGCCCTGCGGGTCCCCGCCCCGCGCGCTAAGGGTAAGGACGGGCAGGCCCTTCCGCGCCAGGGCCTTGCCCAGGGAGCGTATCAGGGTGCCCAGGCCTCCGCCCGCAGCTTTACCTGCCAAAGCGGGATCGCCGTAAAAAAGCGCCTGTACGATGGCCGCCCGCCCGATACCCGAGTAATTGGGTCGGCCGGGTTCCGATCCTCCGGCCGCCGCAGGGTTTGCCGCAGGGGCCGCCGTAGAGTCCGCCGCAGGGGCTTGCACGGGGTCCTCTAGCGCTGCCAGGTAGCGGTCGGTATAGGGCGAAAGGCCCGCCCGTTCCTTAAAGGCCTTGCGGGCGTAGGCTTCTCCGGCGGCCGCATAGGGGCTCGAGCCATGCGGGCGCGCATGGACCAGGGCTTGGAGCCTCGCCATGTCTTCTAGCTCGATATCGAGATCCCCTGCCTGGCCCGACAGCGCCCGCGCCAGGCGCAGGTAGCCTTCCGGATCGTCGGGGGCGTGGTTGAGGTATATGGATCTCCGCAGCTCCCCGAATTCGTTCACGCGCAATCCTCGATACAGCATGGCTGATTTATCGTTCTGGCACTAGTATACTAGCATTGCGCGCGTAAAGCGCCAGAAGGGGGCGGTAGCCATGAAAATATCGATGTTCAGCGCGGGGGGCCGTTGCGGCATAGGCTTATGGCGGGATGGATCCCTCTACGGATGGATGGAGGGCGATCCGGCCTATCCGGGCGACCTGGATACGATATTGGCGCGCGGCGAAGGCCTGGCCGAAGCCGGCGCGGCGCTTGGCTCCGCGCCTAAGCTCGATAGCGGGCGCATACGCTATCTGCCGCCGCTGCGCCGCCCGTCCAAGATACTCTGCTCGGGCCTCAACTATCGCGACCATGCCGAGGAGACGGGCATGAAGCTCCCCGAATGGCCCGCCGTCTTCGCCCGCTTCGCCAGCTGCCTGGCGGGGCATGGCGAAGACTTGATAAAGCCTCCAGTATCCGAGCAGTTCGATTACGAGGGCGAGCTTGCTTTCGTGATAGGCAAAAAGGCCCGATCGGTACCCAAGGCCGATGCGCTTTCATACGTGGCCGCCTACTCGATTTTTAACGACGCGTCCCTGCGCGACTGGCAAATGCGCGCCAGCCAATGGACCCTGGGCAAGAACTTCGACGCTACCGGCGGCTTCGGCCCCTGGCTGGTCACGCCCGACGAACTGCCCCCGGGCGCAGTAGGCCTCCGCCTGCGTACGCGCCTGAATGGTATCGGCGTGCAGGACGGCAATACCGCGAACATGGTGTTCGGCGTAGCCTCGCTCATAGAAATCCTAAGCCAAGCCATGACCCTTATGCCCGGCGATCTCGTTATCACGGGCACTCCCGCCGGCGTGGGCTTTACCCGCACGCCCCCCTTATTCATGAAACCGGGCGATGTATGCGAGGTGGAAATAGAGGGAATCGGGTTGCTCAGGAATACCGTAGGCGTTTCGTCATAGCCTAGGGAGCGCAGGGGCCGTATATTCAATGAAGAGGGGGACTAAAGTGAAAAAACGGACGCTTGCCGCGCAAACGATGAAGATGCTCGGCTTTATCGCGTTAGCCTTGATCCTCGCGTCCTGCGCAGGCTCCGCCGCATCGAATTCCGGGCCGGCGACGGCCAGAACGGGCATCGTCGACGGCAAGTTCCTGCCCTGCCCGGGATCGCCCAATTGCGTGTCTTCCATGGAAAGCGGGGGAACGGCGGCCATAGCGCCTATAGACTATAGCCCCTTGAGCCGCGGCCTAGCCCTTGAACGGCTATTGTCCTTGCTGAAGGCAGACGCGAATTGCCTGATCGTAGAGCAAAAGGAACTGCAGGATGGCGGCATTTATGTGCGCGCCGAATACCGTTCCAAGCTCTTCCGCTTCGTGGACGACGTGGAATTCCTTCTTCCGCCGGAGTCGAGCCTTATCCAGGTCAGGTCCGCTTCCCGCGTTGGCTATTCCGATATGGGCGTAAACCGTAAGCGGGTGGAGGATATACGGGGGCGCTTTATCCAAGGCTAAAAATAACGGCCGGGCAAGCCCGGCCGTTAACATATAATGAGCGGCCGCCGGCTAGTATCCCAGGAGCCGCGAATCATGGATCGGCGCGCTGCATAGCTTGTGCATGGCAGCCTCCTTCCAAGATCGGTATGGCCTAAGCGTAGCCCCTACGCCTTATTTTGGCAAGCCGTTTCCGCGGCGCTTCCCCGATAGAGCGGGCAGGCATGGCGTTACGCCCGGCCCAGGGCCGCCCGCAAAGCTACTATGGAGGCGTACTCGCGTATAGCTATCCCCTTTTCGCGGAGCAGGGCCACGAGCGAAGCTTCCTGCCTATGACCGAGCGCGGCGAGTTCGTCAAAGTCCTGAGCTTTTTCCGGCGGAGGACCGAGCAGCTCGGGGAAGCCGTTTTTGCCGTAAAGCCCCCCGAGCATAACGCGCAATTCCCGGCGCAGCATGTCGGCGGCGCATATGGCCTTCAGGCTATCCCGCGTTTGGCAGGCGTGGTAAAGCTTGTTATACGCGGACTTAAGCTCCTCATAAAAACCTTTCGCGCTATCCGCCGTCAATTCGGCGGCGGCTTTATCTTCATCCCGTATCATCGCCCCCAAGTCGACGATAAGGCCGGCAGCCTCCTCGCCGGCGCCGCGCGCCAGGGCATGCATGCGCCGCGCGAAATCGGCCGGTACCCTGGCCAACCTCGCAAGCTCGTCGTCGAGCCTGGCTAGCCCTTTGCGGACATAGCCTCCATTGAGGTAGGCCGCCGCGTTGAGGAGTCTGTCGGCGATATGCAGGCAGAGAGCGCGCGGCTCCGCCCCGTCGGCCGCGCAGGCGGCGAGCTCGAAGCAGTCCAGTTTGGCTTCCCGCAGGAAGCCTTCGGCATGGGCAAGCAGGGCGGGCCGATCTGCGGCGCAGGCCCTATGCTTAGCCAGCAGCGCCTCGTAGCGGGATTCGTCCTCCTCGCCGGCGGCGTATACCAGCCGGCCGTCGGCTATCAGCGATACGAAGGGATGCGCGAAGCCGGCCAGGCGCTCGGCGAATTCCCAAGATACCGGCCAGAAATCATAGCCTATGCCATTAATGATGAATTGCGCGCTCATCGCGTAGCCGGCCGGAGTCTTGGGTATGAAGAAAAAATCGAGGTCGGAGTAGGGGTTTTCGCTTTTCGTCACGAATGAGCCGTAGCACACGGCAACGGCTATGTCATCGGGATAATCCCGTTCTATAGTATCGAGGAGGGCATCGAGTATGGCCGCTTTGTCCGGGGCCAGGCCGACTATAGTTGTTCTCATGCGCCTAGTGTGGCGGATCGAACGGCTTATGCCAAGCTTACAAATATTGTATACGAGAAAAATATCCCCTTGCTTTAATGGTTCCCGTGCCTGAAAATAAGTCCATGCCGAGCTCACCGTCCGTCGTATGCCCCAAGCCTTGCCGCGGCGCTCAGCTCCTTATCTTCCTTGCTTCCGCATCGGCCCCTGCATGGGCGAGGGCCGCCGAGGCGCAGGCTATACCCTCCGCCCTCTGGCTTATCCTCGGGGGAACGGGCGCGCTGGCGCTGTTGGCCCTGGCCTGGAACCTGAGCCTTAACAAGCGCGTTGCGGCCAAGACCGACGCCTTGCTCAAGGAAAAGGAACATGCGCAGGGCTACCTGGATGTAGCGGAAGTCATATTGCTCGCCTTCGATACGAAGGGAACAATAAGCCTTTTAAACCGTAAGGGTTATCAGCTCCTGGGCTACGAGCCTGGCGAGCTGGACGGCAAAAACTGGTTCGAGCTTTGCGTCCCTCCGGACGCGCGGCCGGGCCTCATGGCGAAATATGCGGATATATTCTCCGGCCGCGGGCGTCTCTATGAGGAAAATGAGAATGAAGTGCTCGCGAAGAACGGCCGCCGGAGGCTCATTTCCTGGCACAACGCGGTGATACGGGACGCCTCGGGCGCCATAATAGGCGGCTTGAGCTCCGGCCTCGATATTACGGAATCCAAGAAGGCCGACCTTCTGCTGGCAGCCTATCGCGAGCATCTCGAGGTACTCGTCAGGGAGCGCACCATCGAGCTCGAGCAGGCACGCAACGCCGCGGAGGAGGCATATAAGGCGAAGAGCGTATTCCTGGCTAATATGAGCCATGAAATCCGTACGCCCATGAACGCCGTGCTCGGCTTTGCCCAACTGCTCATCAGCGACCCTTCGCTGAGCGAGGACACGGTGGACATGGTGCGCATAATCCACCATAGCGGCGAGCATCTATTGTCCATCATCAATAATATCCTGGAAATGTCCCGTATTGAGGCGGGAAAGACGACCCTGAATCTCGAGCCTTGCCGGCTCGATGCCATGCTGCGGGACATGGTGGCCATGTTTATGATAGAGGCCAAGGATAAAGGCCTGAGCCTGGAGCTGGAAGTCGATGAAGCCTTGCCGAGCGCCATAACGAGCGACCTTGGCAAGCTGCGCCAGATATTGATCAACCTTATAGGCAACGCCATTAAGTTCACGCCTTTGGGCGGCGTCCGCCTGCGCGCGTCCGCGCCCGAGCCTGGGCTCATACAAATTGACGTGGAGGATACGGGCATAGGCATACCCACCGGCGAGATGGATCGCCTCTTCATGCCCTTTGAGCGGACGAGCATAGGCCAGAAGACCGCGAACGGTACGGGCTTGGGCTTGGCCATCAGCAGGAACCACGCGCTGCTGCTCGGCGGCGATATACGCGTAGCCTGGTCCTCCGAGACGGGCAGTTGCTTTAGATTCCACTTCCACGCGGAAAGCGTGGCCGAAACGCAGCCGGAAGCCGGGTCCTAAGCGGAGGAAGAGCCTTAGGCCATGCGCGCCCGGGCCAGCAAACAAGCCCCTTCCTCCGCGCTCGAAAGCCGGGGCGCGATAGCGAGACGCGGGCAGCGTTTCCCGAGCTGATCGGCCGTGAGCGCCCGCAATGCTTCATTGTTATCCAGGAGCCCGCCGAAGAGGGCCAGGATATTGACCCCGACCTTGGCGCCGAAGCGCCCGTATACCGACGCGACGAGGCCCGCCAGTTCGTATGCGGCCTCGGCGAAGAGCCCGCGCGCGACGGCGTCGCCGGCTTTGCGCTCCTCTTCCACCTTGTGGGCAAAACGCGCTATGCGCGCCTTATTAAAGTCCGCGTATACGAGGCGCTTGAAATCGGCCGCTTCCTTCAGCGCGAAAAAATCCAGGGCCGCCTCGAAGAGGCTCGTCTTCTCCGCCCTGCCTTCGTGGCCGCGTATGCCGCGCTTGATGGCCTCGAAGGCAAGCCAGAAGGCGGAG
>JBGSKZ010000003.1:0-1253 GCA_041741035.1 Treponematales bacterium | reverse complement strand
GGCTTCTCCATAGTTCATGGCTTCGGATAAAAGGGAAGACAGATAGGCGTCCATATAGCCGAAAATGCGGCCCGCGTGGGCCAGGTCGATATACCAGTCTTTGTCCAGGGCGATGCGCCGCTCTACGGCGGCATCGATGCGGTCGAAATAGGCTTCTATGCCCCGCCTCGTCGCCTGGAGCGCGAAGAAGGCATTGAGCGATTCCGGCTCCAGCTGCTCAAGCCCGCTTACCACAAAGAGGAAATCCTGTAGCTCTTCCTCTATGGGCGGCCTCGCGCTCAGCGCCGTTTCCCTAAGGTTGCGCTCCGTACGCGCGTAGTGGTTGGCCAACTCAAGCCGTAAGCGGTGCACGCTGTGATAGCGGGAAAGCCGGCCTTCGAATTCGCGTATAGCGCCATACGCGGCTACTTGTACGGAAAGATCCAAGAGCACCACGGCGAGTATGGCCACGCTATAAAACAAGAGCAGTTTTCTGCGTATGCTGTGGCGTATCTTCGCGCTCATGGCTCTTCGTTTACATCATAGGCTATCGCGGAACAGGGTATCAAGCCGCTCTAGCGTCGCATGCTCCACGCGCGTATCCTTAAGCCAGTCTTCGCGCACATAGCCCCAATCGGCCAGGAGGCAGCGCAGTACATGCCTGGAGGCCCCCTTGAAGTGATCTATCTGGTCGTCTATGAAGAGCGCCCGCCGCGCGCCGCGCTCGTCCATGACCCGGTCGATGAAGGTTCTCTTCTCTTCCTTGCCCGAGCAGTATACGCGCGAAGGGTCCCAGGCTATGCCGTTAAAGCCCAGTATCTTTTCTATGAAGGCCGCCTCTTTCGTGGAGAGTATGAGAAAGCTATCGTCGACGCCGTAGCGGGCGAGCAGCTCCGCCATGCCGGGATACAGCGGATTGAGCGCGTACCAGCGATCCGGCTCCGCCGCCAAAAGCTCGCGCCGAGCCTGGTAGAAGAGGCCGTGAAAATAGTCGTCCAGCTCGCGCCGCTCCGCTATGAGCGCGTCGAAGTCGGCTTGCGTGCGCGGCTCAAGGCCATCGCGCAGCGCCAGCTGAATGAACATATAATCGCCGCCCCTGCGTATGTAGGGACGGAGCCGCCTGAAGAGCGCCTCGTCGCCGAGCCCCTTCTCCGGCTCGGGCGCGCGCAGGTGGAGGCCGTAGAACGCGGCGCGCGACACCGCGTAGCACTCGGGCAGGCTGTCGCAGATAACCCCGTCGAAATCGAGGAAGACGAGCAGCCGCCCGCCCTCCC
>JBGSKZ010000002.1:0-3107 GCA_041741035.1 Treponematales bacterium | reverse complement strand
AGCAGGACGGCGCCCAGGGAAAGGGTTGCCGCGCCTAAGAGGGGGATAAGGCCTCGCCTGGCGCCTGCCTTGCGCATGGTCGACAGGAGGAAGAGAGCGCCGCCGCCTAAGAGCATGAGGGCGAAGAGCTGGCGAAGGCCGTCCAGCCCGGGCAGGGCCAGGTAAGCGAAGGCCGCCACGGCCGCTATGGCCAGCGGTGCCTTAACGAAAACGGAAAGCCCATCCAACAGGTAGAGCAGGGCCGCGAGCGCGAAGGGCGCCCAGAGCAGGGCGTCGCGCATGCCCGCGTTCCAGCCGGAAAGAGCGCCGAAGCCGATGAGCGCGAAGGCGAGCAGGGCCGGCGGGAAAAGCGAGGCGCCGCTCTAAAGCTGGCTTTCGTCGGCCTTGCCCTTGCTAAGGGAACCGAACCAGCGCAGCACGTAAAAAGCCTCCGCGAGGCTGGTAGCCAGTATGAGCGCGACTAGGGACCATTGCCCCTTGGCTACGAGCGCTTGAATGAGGCTCCACTTGGCCCAGAAGCCGGGGAAGGGCGGCAGGCCCACGAGGGCCAGGGCCAGGACTCCGCCTACGGCCGCGGTTCCGGCCGAGGGCGCTTTTTCGCTGATCAAGAAGAGGCCAGTCTTGGCCAGCAGGTGGTTAAGGAGGAGGCCGCCGGCCGTGAGGTACACGAAGCCCTCGCCGCCTAGACCTAAGAGTTCGTTCAGGGCTATGACCGCCATGACGAGGCCGAGCTGGGCAACCGATGAGTAGCCCAGCATGCGCCGGGCGTTTGCCTGCCTAGCGCCGGCAAGGTTGCCGGCCACGAAGCTCAAGAGCCCGCTGCCCGCCACCAGGGATAGGTGGGCGGGGCCTAAGAGCGG
The DNA here is from genome assembly GCA_041741035.1 of Treponematales bacterium. Taxonomy (GTDB): domain Bacteria; phylum Spirochaetota; class Spirochaetia; order Treponematales; family UBA12059; genus UBA5200. Next base: position 2,247 of record JBGSKZ010000002.1, on the reverse strand, counting down.
CAGGATCTTCCAGAGCGCCAGCATGAGGGCGGTAGCAGAGGCGCCCGAGAGTATGCCCGCCACGCCGGGGTCGGCCGCGTGGTATACGTCTATGGCCCAGCCGTTGGCCGGGAAGGGCTTAAGCTCGATAAGCAGGGCCGCCAGCAGGAAAAACACGGCCGCGCCTCCCGCCGCTCCCGCTAGGCCCGGCGATGCTGCGGCCAGGTCCAGGTTGAGCTGGCCGGTGAAGCGGTATATGTATACGACGCCTATAAGGTAAAGCGCGCTGGCTATACCGCCGGCTATCATGTACTTGAAGCCCGCGCGCAGGGCAGCCCTGCGGTCGTCGTAGGCTATGAGGCCGTAGCTGGCTATCGAGGATATCTCCAGGAACACGAAGAGATTGAACAGGTCCCGGGTAAGCACGATGCCCGACATGCCCATGAGGGCCATGAGCAGGGTCATAAGGCCGCCTATGGGGCTGTCGCGAAGCTTATTGCGCATCGCTATGGCCGCCAGGAGGCCTACCAGCGACAGCGCGGAGAGGCCGGCCGCCTCGGCGAGACCCACGCGGAGCATGATGGCCAGGGGAGCCTCGAAGCCCGCCGTGCCGAAGAGCGTGGCCTCGGCGCCGCCGAATCCGAGCGCCCAGAGGTAGCTTAAGCCCGCCGCCAGCCAGGCGGCAAGCGTCAGGTAGGCGAGGGCAAGGGACAGTTTCCTGCCCAGCTTGTCGGCCAGCGGCAGGAGGAAGGCCACGCCTAAAGACGCGGCGAACAGGTAGAGCGGGTTTACCATTTTTCCTCTCCGTATGCTTCTATGGACGAGCCGCCGCCGGCCGCCTTCAGGCGCAGCGCGTAGCTGAGCATGAGGGCGGTGACCGCGAGGCCTATGACGATGGCGGTGAGCACCAGGGCCTGCGGCACCGGGTCGGTCATGCGCGCGGATGCCGTCGCGGCGTCGGAGGCCGCGTCCAGTATGGGGGCGGTCCTGCCGCGCAGGTAGCCCACGGACAGGATGACGAGGTTAACGCCGGTCTCCAGGACGGTGAAGGCTATGGCTATCTTGAAGAGATTGGGCCGGGCCAGCACGCCCCAGAGCCCCACGAGCACGAGGGCCGCGCCCGAGGCCGCTACCGGGTTTATGCCGGCCAGGAATTCGAGGGCGTTCATTCGCGGTCTCCTTTCAGCGCTTCCAGTATGCCGGACAGCTCCGCGCCTACCTTGAGGCCTACCATGGAATAGATGAGCGGTATGGCGCCCGCGCTCACGAGCCTGCCGAGCTCCCCGAGGGGAAGCGCGCGCGGGTCCAGGAAGCCCCAGGCCAGGAAGGCGCCTAGGAGTCCCAGCGCCACGTAGGCGGCGCCTGATAGCGACTCGACGGCCGTCATGAGGCCATGGGCCAAATGGGATTCGGGCCTGGCCAGTATGTTGAGGAGCACGGCCGTGGCTATGACTACGCCGCCTTGGAAGCCGCCGCCCGGCGTCAGGTGTCCATGGGTGAAGATATACACGCCGAAAAGCACGAGGAGGCTCGTAAGCAGCCTCGCGGCCGTGCCCAGGACTTCGGTGGCTTCCCTGCGGGGCGCGCGGCTTCCCGCGGCCCCGAGGCGCTTTTTGGTAAGCAGGGCGCCTACGCCCGCGGTCGCGGCGAAGAGCACGGCCACCTCGCCCAGGGTATCGAAGCCGCGGTAGCTGACCACGATGGCGGTAACCACGTTCGCGGTGGCCAGCTCCGTAGGCGCGCGGTCAAGGTAGGCCGTGGCCAGGGCGTTAGGCCCCTCGGCCACGCCGGCGCGGTAAGCCAGCGGGAGGAGGGCGAAGGCCATGCCGAGCAGGGCCAGGGTAACGAGCACTTTCCGCATCATGGCCTGCCTCCGTTTTCCGTGGCTGGATTTTCCGCGCTTTCGTCTGAATCCTCGTTATCGGCCTGCTTGGAGCGGGCGAGCGCGTAGAGGAACACCACGGTGGTAAGGCCCGAGCCTATGGCGGCCTCGGTCATGGCTACGTCGGGCGCTCCCATGAGCAGGAATACGAGGCTGGCCACGAGGCTCACGCCGCCCGCCAATATGATGGACACGAGGAGGCTTTTGGCCACGATGGCCCCTATGCCCGCTGCCAGCATGACTATGCCGGCGACGATTATCGCTATATCAGTCCACATGGCGAGCCTCCTGTGCCTTCGGGGCCTGTCCGGCGGCCGCATCGGCAGCGGCGGCGAGAGCTTCGTCGTCCTCGGCCAGCGCGTCGGGCGACAGCTTGGCCCCGAGGC
>JBGSKZ010000001.1:0-2321 GCA_041741035.1 Treponematales bacterium | reverse complement strand
CGATCTCGCCCTCGCCGCGGAATACCGCCACGGTATGGCCGCCCTCGCCTAGGTCGAAGCGCCGCACCACGACGGGGCCGGAGGGCAGCTTGAAAACCGCCTCGTCCTCGCCGCAGCGGCAGTCCAGGAATTCCAGCAATTCCCGCTGGCGTATGATGGCGGCCAAAGTGCCGCCCACCGCGGCGCCTGGCCGCAGGGCAAGGAGCTCGCGCAGCTCCTCGTTGCATACCGACACCCTGCCACCCGTGTCGTACACCAGGATGCCGTGGCGCAGGCTGTCTATGACCGAGCCTAGGTGCCCCGACAGGCGCCGCGCCTGCTCGTTGGAGCGCGCGAGGCGGCGGGCCAGGCTCACGATCTTGGCCAGGTAGCGGCGCGAATACTGGCCTAATTCCACGTTGGCTATGCCGAGCCTGCCTAAGATCTCCGCTATGGTGCCGAAGTCGTATATGCGCACGCCTATGTCGATGACGGTATCGATGCCGGGCGGCACGAGTTCAGGCTCGCCGGCTACCACCGCCAGGCGGTATTCGGGCGGTGGCGGGGCCAGGCCCGGATGCCAGGGCAGCCAGGCTATGGCGTCGAGCCCCAGGTCCAGGAGGCTGTCCACGCATTCGCGGGCGGTTTCCCGCCGGTCGTTGACGAAGAGCGCCTTGGTGCCCGGCGGGAGGGCCACCACGCTTTCGAGCGCGTCGCAGTCCACGATGCGCCGCGATATGATGGGGTCGGCGCTAGCGGACAGGTAGCCGAGCTCCACGAGCTCCTCGCGCACCAGTTCGCTCGACAGGACGATGAGATCGGCCTCCACGGGCTCGGACAGGCCGTCGGTTACCCAGTAGGAGCGCAGCTCGGCTAGCTTGCCCACGAAGTCGGACAATTGCGCGTGGAGGGCCCGGGCTGTGCGTTCGCCGCCGGCCACCACCGCTACCCTGGTCACTTGGGCTCTCCCTCGAAGCTACCCCATACTTCCACCGCGCCTTCGCGCAGCATGACGCGGCCATGCGCGATTACCGTGGAAGGCTCTAAATCTTTATCGAGTATGACGATATCGGCATCCATGCCCAAGGCTACGGCGCCCTTGCGGGGCAGCTTGAGTATGCGCGCGGGGTTGGCCGTCATGAAGGGCAGGAGCTCTTCAAGGGCCATGCCCTGCTTCTGCACGGCTTCGCGGAGAGTGTCCACGAGGCTATGGCAGCTGCCTAAATCCAGGCCCGTCATGACGCCTGCGGCGTCGAAACGGGGCAGGCTGCCCTGGCCGTCGCTGGTAATGGTAGCCCTGTCGAGGGGCACGCCCTCGTCCTTGAGCCTGGCCAGGCAGGCCGCGGCCGAAGTTTCCCCGTCGGCGAGGAAGGCGGGCACCGTGCTCGTAGTGAAGTCTATGTAGCCGCCTTCGCGGGCCCAGGCGTAGGCTCGCGCGAGCAAAGCGCGGTTGCGGTTGCAGTGCGTGGGCAGGAATTGGCTTCGAGGCAAGTCGCCCTTGCCGCATACGCGCTCCACGGGCTCGAGGCCTTCAGGAGCATCGCCCAAGTGTATGTTCACGATGCCTGCCTTGCCCGAGAGCATGCCGCCCAGGCGCGCTTCGGAGGCAAGGCGGGCGAGCTCGGCGTCCGTGGGCTTGGTGGAGCGATGGTCGGAGAGCGCCACCTCCCCCGCGCCTATGAAGGGCTCTATCATCATGATGTCGCGCATTATATCACCGCTTATGGTGGGAAGGGGAACCCGATAGGCGCCGGTATAGCACCAGGCGGACAGGCCTTCCTCGCGTAGGCCGTAGGCCTTGGCCACCAGAGCCTCGAGGCTGCGGGCTACGCCGTCGGTGCCAAGCACGCCCACGACGGTAGTCACGCCGGCGCTTGTGGCGTCGCTCAAGCGGAGTTCCGGGGTGCGCGTGCGGTAGCCGCCCTCGCCGCCTCCTCCGGTTATATGCACGTGGCTGTCTATAAAGCCGGGGGCCAAGGCGCGGCCCGCCGCGTCAATTATCTCTACCCGGCCGGGAAGCCCGGCTGCGTCTATATGGTCCTCTATGGCTACGATGCGCTCTCCGGCTATGAGCAGGTCTTTCTTTCCAAGCTTTTCGGGAGCGTATACGAGCGCGTTCTTGATGATGAGCATGACGTTTTTCCTTTCTTGTGCGGGAGCACAAGAAAACCAATGCAATGATCGTGCCATATTAGGGCTCTCCTTTGCCTGCTTCGCGCATAAAAGCCCGGAAAGCGACGACGCCCAGGATGAGCGCCGGGACGGCTGGTAAAGCCAGGCTGCCGCTGAAGGCGCCCAGCGCGGCGCCCGCGAGCCCGCCGGCGCAGAGGAATAGCGCCGCG